>CAJUEI010000083.1 GCA_910585255.1 uncultured Lachnospiraceae bacterium | reverse complement strand
TTTTTGCCATTCGAGAATGGCAAAAAATCCTAATGGATCGACAGAAGTCTAAGAGCCTCTAACTTTCCTACGAAGTCACCGTGTACCCCTAATGCACTCTGGCTGTATTATGGCACAATTTATGTTTTGTTTTTACCTTTTGTTGTTTTTTGTTATGAAATTAGATTGATTTTGGGTGTTTGCTGGATATATTTTTTTATTGGTTGGTTTATGATTTTTTTTTCTTTTCTTTTATTTTATTTATTTATTCCAGTGTTCCGTGTTTGTTATGTGTTTTTTGTTTTTATTTTAACCTCATTAAGGAAGTCCCCCGCTTTCGCCTTGGCGGCTTAGAAGCGGGGGACTTCCTTGTTTCAGTGGGAGTGCAGACTCCCACTGAAAAGCTGCGATAGCAGCTATGAGGTTATGAGCAAGTAGCGAAGCAGATTGCGAATATCCGATTTGACTAAAAGTGTAGAAAAAAGTGTTATTTGGGATGAAAAAGTGGTATAGTAGGATAAGAATAGTTTTGTTTGCATTTATAAATTTGCGTTTGCAGAGATAGTAGAGGATAGAAAATTGGGTTTTGATAATGGGTATTATGTTGAAAGGTGTAGAGGGGGAAGTTTGCTGATGGGAGAAATAGGAATGGAATGGAATCGATATAGGATTATGATAATAGAAGATGATCAGGGGATACAGGTACAGTTAAAAAATTTATTGGCCGGAAATGGATATGAAGTGGCTACGGTTGCGGATTTTTCTAAGACGATAGAGGAATTAAAGGTTTTTGCACCGCATTTGGTTCTTTTGGATATCAAACTGCCGGAGAAGAGTGGGTTTGAATTGTGTTCGCAGATTCGGGTTTTTTCGGATATGCCGATTGTATTTGTAACGAGCAGCAATACGGATATGGATGAGTTAAATAGTATTATGCTGGGGGGAGATGCATTTATTACAAAGCCTTATAATACCGCTATTTTGCTTGCGAAGATTGCTGCTTTGCTGCGGCGGGTGTATGCTTTTAAGCAGGCGGAGGTTTTTAGATGGAATGGGGCTGTTTTGTATTTAGAAAGCAGTCGGATAGAGTATCGGGGACAAAAAGCGGAATTAACGAAAAATGAGTTAAAGATTCTTTTTTATCTTTTTAAAAATGCGGGGAAGATTTGTTCTCGTAATGATATAGTGGATTTTCTTTGGGATAATCGACTCTATATAGATGATAATGCTCTTAGTGTGAATATGACTCGGATTCGTGAGAAACTGGCAGCAATCGGTTTGAAGGATTTTATTAAGACGAAGCATAGGCAGGGGTATTTGTTATGAATGGAGGACAGTATTGGAAGAATCTGCTGCCGGTTATTTTTATCAATCTTTTGGGTATGCTGGTGCTGGCTTTGTTTTTAATGGCTAATGGGAATGTTGTTTCGGTTGTTTTGTTTATTGTAGTTGTTTGGACAGTGGTTTTTATTTTTTATGTCTGTGTTCTTTATGGTATAAGAAAAAGATATTTTCGTCAGTTGTTAGAGACGGCGGAGCAGTTAGAGGAGCGGTATTTAATACCGGAGGTGATTGCTGTGCCAAAGAGAGCAGGGGAACAGGTGTTTTATCAGATTATGAAACTGGCGGAAAGTCGATGCTTGAAAAGATTGGTGAGGTGCAGAGGGAGCGAAAGGAGTATAAAGAATATATTGAACAGTGGATTCATGAGGTAAAAACGCCGATTACCGCAATAAAGCTGATATGTGTAAATAATCGGTTTGAGTTTACCAGGGATTTGCTGGCGGAATTGGAAAATGTAAATCGGTTTACAGAGCAGACCCTCTATTATGCCCGCAGTGAACATACAGAAAAAGATTATTTGATTCGGGAAGTTAGGCTTGGGGATATGGTACATGAGGCGATTGGGGAGAATAAATATCTTCTTCGGCAAAGCAATATGACGGTTCTAGTGGATGAGATGGAATATTGTGTTTATACCGATAGTAAGTGGGTGCAGTTTATTTTGAATCAGATTATTAGTAATGCGGTAAAGTATCGTACCGAGCAGCCGGTGCTGCATTTTTTTGCAGCAGAGAAAAAGGGGCAGGTGGTTTTGTATGCAGAGGATAATGGGATGGGCATATCGAAAGGGGATTTGTGCCGTATTTTTGAAAAAGGATTTACCGGGCAGAATGGGAGGAGGGTTTCTAATTCTACTGGTATGGGGCTGTATCTTTGCAGACGTCTTTGTGATAAGTTAGGAATTGGATTGGCTGTAGATTCGGAAGATTCGGAAGAAAAGGGAACTATGGTGTCCCTTTCTTTTTATAGAAATGACTTTGTGGATGGAGTGCAGAATTGATCGGATGGATCGATTCTGCACTTCTTACATTTTTGTAAGAAGTGTGTAAGGAAACTTGATACCAAAATGTTTGCAGGTTCGTTATAATAAGAGCAGAAAAAAGGAAAAGGAGAGAGAATGTATATGATTTTAGAGTTGGAACATATTCAAAAATATTATGGAAATAAAGGAAATCTGACAAAAGCGATTAAAGATATTAGTTTTTCGGTGGAAGCAGGTGAATTTCTTAGTATTATGGGAGCTTCTGGTTCCGGGAAAACAACACTGCTTAATTGTATCTCTACGATTGATACGGTAAGTGCAGGTCATATCTATTTGGATGGAACAGATATAACGGAGATAAAGCCAAAGTCGCTTGCTCGGTTTCGCAGAGAAAATTTGGGTTTTGTGTTTCAAGATTTTAATTTGTTGGATACACTGACCATTTCCGAAAATATTGCATTGGCACTGACAATTAATCGGATGCCTGCAAGGATGATTGAGAAAGCTGTTTTAGAAATGGCAGAACAGTTGAATATTTGTGATATTCTTGATAAATATCCTTATCAGGTATCTGGAGGGCAGAAGCAGCGTTGTGCCTGTACCAGGGCAATGATTCATAAGCCGAAGCTTTTGTTAGCGGATGAACCGACCGGGGCTTTGGACAGTCATTCGGCACAGATGCTGTTATCTACGATTCAAGGGATTCATAGACAGATTGGAACAACGATTTTAATGGTGACACATGATGCTTTTACAGCTAGTTATGCTGAGCGGATTTTATTTTTGCAGGATGGGGAAATTTTTATGGAATTGTATAAAGGGAGTGACAGCAGAAGTGCCTTTTTTCAAAAGATTTTAAATGTGCTGACTATGATGGGAGGAGGAAAGAGTCATGTATGTGAAACTGGTTTTTCGAAATGCTAAGCGGTCGGTAAGGGATTATTTAGTTTATGTTGTAACTATGACGATATGTGTAACGCTGTTTTATTCGTTTTTGTCTATTTCCAGCAGATATTATAAGCCGGATATTGGAAGTGAGTATGATTTTACGATGCTTAGTGACGGAATGAAAGCGGCCGTCTGTATGATTACATTGTGTTTGGCTTTTTTAATCTGGTTTGTGAATCGATATATGCTGCAGCGGAAGCAGAAAGAGTTTGCCCTTCAGTTGATTATGGGAATGGAGCAAAAGACGGTTGCGGGGCTTTTCTTTGCGGAAACGCTGATAATGGGAATGATTTCTATCGGACTGGGAATTTTTTTTGGTGTGTTTTGTTCTCAGTTTATTACGGCAATGTTATTGACTTCTTATGGGAAAACGTATCAGTTGGCATGGACACTGTTTCCAGATACGGTATTGCTGACGGCAGTGTTTTTTATTTTAAGTTTTTTTGCAGTGGGAAGTTTGAATACTTATATGATTCGAAAGACGAAAATTGTTGCGATGCTTTCGGCGGATAGAGAGAATGAGCCTGAATTGAAGAAGAGCCGTTGGATTTTTGCAGTGGTGAGGATTTTCGAAGGATTTATGCTTTGGAGACTTATAACTGGGATACGGAAGGTTTGGTTTTATTATGACAGCCGTTTTGCTGTTCCTGTACAGGTTATGTTCTGGGGGAATCTTTTTTTTCCGGCTGTTACATTAGGCTGCTTTTTATTGTGGATTGTCCGAAGGAAAAAAAGAAAGGATTCTTCCTTACTTTTGGGACTGTTGGTGTGTTCGGTTTGTAATGCTTTTTTGGCAGCCAGTGTACCGGGTATAATCCATCAATATTATCTGCCGTTGGGGTCGGGGATAAAAAATCAATATCTGGTGTTTCTTTTGGCGGATCTGCTGTTTTTTATCTGTGATTTGATCTATTTGGCAAGCGGTCAGATTGCCGCATGGAAGGAAAAGTCACCGGAACATAAGTATAATGGAGAAAATTTGTTTTTTTGGGGACAGATTATTTCGAAATTAAATACCACCAGTAAGACAATGACGCTGATCAGTATTACTTTAGTACTTGCGATTGTGATGTTTATTGCGGCACCTATTTTAACAGGTTGGGCTTCTGGATATTTGGACAGCCGTTCGATGTATGATGTGCAGATTTTTTCCAGATATAATCAGGTCTATCAAGAAGAATATTTGCCGCAGGATGACTATTTGCTGGCAAGTGATTTTTTGGGAGAGCATAGGATCGAGATTGCTTCTGATTGTACCTTTTATCTGTATTTACCTAAGAAAGAAGAGTTTCATAATCGGAAGAAATATGAATTTCCTGCTGTGGCGATTTCTCTTAGTGATTATAATAGGATACTGACGATGTTAGGGAAAGAACCGATTTTTTTAGAGGAGAATGAATTTACAACACAGTGGAAATCCGTTGCAGCAAAGGAGGAACGGGACGATTTTCTTAGAGAACATACCCATATCCTAACAGATGCCGGGGAATTGACGCTTTCAGAAGAGTCTTATTATCAGCATGAAATCGGACAAACGGTTTACAATTCCTATACCAATGTTTTGTATGTCTTTCCAGATTCGATTTGTGAAAGTTTGCTTCCGGTTATGCGGGATCGCTATATTCTAACAGAGAGAGGGATTTCTTATGCGGATGCTTGTAAATTGGAAAGGGAATTTATAAAAGAATATCCCGAGCAGACAGAGAATGGCACAGCATATGGAATTCGTTTGCGTACCCTGCAGATAAATGGTACAAAGGCCAATAATTTTGTTCTGCAGGCGGGGATGATTTATGCTGCCGTTGTGTTGATGGTAATCTGTCTTACCATACTTTCTCTGCAGCAGCTTTTGGATGCAGGGCAGTATCGCTATCGTTTTTCCGTACTTCGAAAATTGGGAGTGGAAGAGCAGAGAATCAAAAGACTTGTATTTCGGCAGTTAGGAGTGTGGTTTGGACTTCCCGTTGTTGTTGCAGTAGGGGCGGCTGTCGTTGTGCTTGTTTACTTTGTTCAGACGATATCGGCAGAAATTTCGGCATATATTGGGAGTAGGGCACTGCTGATACAGATAGGTGCAACTGGGGGAATTCTTATGCTGCTGCTGATTTGTTATTTTATTAGTACTTGGATTTTATTTCAGTACTCTATTAGTGAATGAAATAGAATATTTGATTTGTATAATGTGTTGTAAAATACAGAAAATTTAGGAAAAAGATGAAAAATTTTCTTGAATTTTATAAGATATGATAGATATGTATAAAAATATTTGCTTTTGTTTATGCTGTTTAGTAGAATAGAAAAGGAAGATACTTTATAAAAAATAAAAATACAACACTTGTTAGTAAAATGTTGTATTTTTATATTTTTTATATCGGTGTTTTTATAAAATACTTTATAGCGTTTTTGAATTTTTTTAAATTTTTTATTTTTCAAGGGAAATGCCGCTTATCCTCTGTCGATAAGCGGCATTTTTTTTTGTGATTGGATTAGAGTGTAATTTTTAAATACACTTCATCTCTTTCGTCTTGTTCAATACTTAAATATCGCTTGGTAATGCTGTAGGAGGAGTGATTGTAAAGATCCATTAAAAGGGCTGGAGGGGTTCCCTGTTTCCACGCATGATAACCGAATGTCTTCCTTAGAGAGTGGCAGCTGATATGTTGATCCAGTCCAGATGCTTTGGCAGCAGTACAGATAATTCGGTAGGCTTGAGAACGACTGATTGGCTCATTCTTTCCTTTCTGACTTAAGAAGAGATACTGCTCTTTTTCATAGGGTTTTTCCTGGAAGGAATACGAGAGGTAGTTTTTTAGGGTGGTGCAGATAGAGCGGTTTAATGCAATCGTGCGGGATTTTCCAGTCTTTTGTTCTATTACTTCTAAATGTTTTTTCATGGTTTTAGTATGGTCATCATAGATATCGTTCCATTTTAATGTGAGAATATCGGAGATTCGCAGTGCTGTATTTAGTCCCAATATAATCAGGGTATAGTTTCTTGGCTGAGGTTTTTGCAGCAAATAATAATTTTTAAATTGGTTCAGTGCATCTTTGCTTTTAATAGGCTGTGTTGTGCTCATGATAGATCCTCCGTTCGTTGAATTTTGCTTTCTTAAAAATGCAACATTTTACTAACAAATGTTGCATTTTCATATTGGCACAGAAGACATGGAGAAAACAAGGAGGTTTTTAGATGTTAAGACTGACTCTAAGTACAGAAGAATACCTGATGATAGGGGATAATATTAAGATTGCATTTTTAGGAGGCAGTAAAAGCCATCTTCGAATTCTGATTGATGCACCAAAGGAAGTCGGTGTAGTGAGAAGTAAAGTGATGGAACAGAACGTGCCGGAAGAAGAGAGGGGATCTCTTCCTCAATATTATGCAGAACCGGAATTGGCAGAACGGTTTCGAAAAAAGAAATTTTCTTCGAAGGCAGGAAGCTAAAAGAAGAAGAGAGGTTATTTATTATGGTTAATAACCGAAAGCAGTCCGCAACAATCGGGCCCAAAAGCGGGATGCGATTCGGATTATTAAATTCGGAAAGAAATCAAAAGAAATGATATTTGGTGGAAATCCGAGATAGATTTTTTAAGAAATGAGGTAAGACTTTTCTTACCAAAGCGGCAAATGGAGTTGACCGCATAACAAAGAAACGGCAAGGGAAAAGAAAAATGATGAAACAAGCCGTATTACAAGGAGGTATATTTTATGGTAGTACAACACAATCTTACAGCAATGAATTCTAATCGTATGCTAGGTATCACAACCAAGGCTCAGGCAAAATCCACAGAAAAATTATCATCTGGTTATAAGATCAATCGTGCAGCAGACGATGCAGCAGGTTTGGCAATTTCCGAAAAAATGAGAAAGCAGATCCGAGGACTGACACAGGCTTCTTCTAATGCACAGGACGGAATCAGTGCCGTACAGACAGCAGAAGGTGCATTGACAGAAGTACAGGATATGCTTCAGAGAATGAATGAATTGGCAGTAAAGGCAGCAAATGGAACGAATTCTTCTTCTGATAGAGATGCGATTCAGGCTGAGATCGATCAGTTGGTAACAGAAATCGATCGTGTATCGGAGACAACGAAGTTTAATGAAACTTATTTGTTAAAAGGGGATGTAAATGCTGCAAAAGACACAAATTTCCAATATAAAGAAGTAGATGTGATTAGCCAAGACCTTTACTATGTAGAAGATAATACCGTTAAGACTTTATCGAAAGGGACGTTGAAAACAGCAGTTGATTCAACAAAAGTATATTATAGTGACAGTACAGGTGCAACCTATGGAGTAGCGATTGCATCTAGTGATTCTGGTAATTTCTTAAATAATTCGGAAGCAGTTTTCACGGATAGTACAGGTAAGTATTTGAAGAAAGTGGGAGATGAATATTATCAAGTTGCTTCTGGGGAAGCATATGATTCAACAATAACTTATTATTCTTCTAGTGCTGGAACAGGTGATATAAAGAGCCAAGCAGTTGCAATTGCTAGTAATACTATAACTGATACTGGTGCACATTATAAGCTGAAGACAGAAGTATATGATTCAGATGGAAATAGGAAAGAGATAGGGACAGATATTGGTGCGACTGCTGCAGATATATCGAAGTATTATTCTACGCTTGCTCCTGTAAAACTTGCTGTAGATTCTGTCGCTTATTCTGACTATACAAGTAAGGGCGTAGTTCAATTTATTGATAAGGATGGTAATGAGATTGCTGCGAATGGTTTAGATAAATATATTAACAACAACGGTAAGTTAGATCCTAATGCAGAACTGTATTTAAAGACAGGAGAGGGTGCAACTGACCGTCAGTTGGCAACACAGGCTGACGTGGATAGATTGTTAAGTTATACAGATAAATTTGATGTAGGTGCTTTAACTTTGAATCTTCATGTAGGTGCAGATGCTACAACCAATAATCAGATTTCTCTTGATATAAAGTCTATGAGTGCTAAGGCAATTGGTGTCACTGGTTTAAAGGTAAATGGAGAAGATGATACAAATGCATTAAATGCAATTGAAACAATTAAAGCGGCATTGAATAAGGTTTCTGATCAAAGAGCTGCCCTTGGTGCTGTTCAAAACCGTTTAGAGCATACAATTAATAACTTAGATAATGTAGTGGAGAATACGACAAGTGCTGAAAGTCAAATTCGTGATACGGATATGGCTACTGAAATGGTAAGATATGCGAATAATAATATTTTGGCTCAAGCTGGTCAATCTATGTTAGCTCAAGCAAATCAGAGCAATCAAGGAGTTCTTTCTCTTCTTGGTTAATAGTAATTGTTGTAAAAAACAGATTAGATTAAATGGTATGAATATCTATAGGCGGTGCGGTTTTTACACCGCCTATTGTTATTTATTCTTTATTTTGTAGGAGTATAGTATGAAGCTATTTATTTATGATTGGAATTTTATTACAAAGTATGATTTGTATAGAGCAATGCAGAAACAGGGGATTGAATATGATTTATTTAATTCAAAGTCAAATCCTAGAGTAAATTCACAAAGTAAGCAGTTTCGGGAGGATTTGGAAAAAGCCTTAGATAATAAAAAATATGATGCAATTTTTTCTATTAATTTTTTTTTGGAGTTGGCAGAGGCAGCACATGCAAGAAATATACTTTATATTTGTTGGACATATGATAGTCCAGCCTTAGGCATAGCAAATGAAACTCATTTTTTTGACACCAATCGTATTTTTTTATTTGATTCTTCGGAATATGAGGAATTTCAGGAACATGGAGTAAAAAATATTTTTTATTATTTACCTTTGGCAGCTGATGCTAGACGTTTAAGTCGAATGAAACCTACTCCCATGGGAAGGATGAAATATCATGCAGATATTTCTTTTGTTGGGCAGCTTTATCAATCAGATATGGATAAAATGTTTCCCCTATTTGATGAATATGGTGCAGGCTATATTGCAGCACTGATTAATATACAGTTAAATGTTTATGGTACGAATTTTATTCAAGAATTAATTAATGAAAATCTTATTAAACGTCTATGCAATCAAAAAGTAACAGAAGCTTTATTGAAAAATTTGAATCATAATTTTTTTCATGATGTAGAAGAAGTAAAAAGTTGGGGATTGATTGCTTTTCTTTTAAAGGCAGTAACCAATAAAGAGAGAATACTTTTACTTACACTATTGGCAAAATATTATCATGTAAAGTTGTTTACCATAAATAGTCCGAAACTTCCAAATGTAAAGATATGTGAACCTGTAGATTATAGATATGATATGCCGCTTGTATTTAAGTGTAGTAAAATAAATTTAAATATTACATTGCGAAATATTCGCCGGGGTATCCCTCAGCGAGTGATTGATATTATGGGCTGTCATGCATTAGCAATGACAAATTATCAAGAAGATTTAAATGAATATTTTAAAGACGGATAAGATCTTTTGATATATAGTTCTATGGAAGAGGCATTAGATAAGTGCAAATATTATCTAAGTCATGAAAAGGAAGCAGAAAAAATTAGACAAAACGGTTATAAAATTGTCAAAGATAAGTTTAGTTATGAACATCAATTAAATCGAATATGGGAACTCTCAGGTTTGAAAAACAAGTTATCAAAATAAAGACAGATAAGCGAGGAATTATTATGAAGCTAACATATCTTATATGGGGCTATCCTTATGATAAAGCTATTCTAAAAGCATGGAAAGAGATGGGAATTTTGGTAAATACAATTCTGCTTTCACATGAATTGATACAGAATTGGGAAGAAAAAAAGGAAATACAACAGAAAGAAAAAGTGGAATCTCTTTTGCTTTCCTTGAAAGAGCAGATTCGAGCAGCAGCGGGTGATATGGTGTTTTCTGTTAATTTTTTATCGTTTATATCGGATTTTTGCCAAAGAGAAGCCATTCCTTATTGCAGTTGGATCTTACAGCTTCCTAATTTTGATTTATATACAGCTTCTGTGCGGAATGGATATAATTATTTTTTTGTATGTGATAGTTATTTGGTAGAAAAACTATGGCAATTAGGAATTACAAATGCCTTTTTTCTGCCTGATGCTGTAGAAGTAGATAGTGTACGAGAAATTGTGCCTATGGAAAGAGAAGTATGTTTTCTTGCAAAATGCCCAGAGGATGTTTTAAATACAAAGGAAATGTCCATTTACAGTAAAGGCTATCTAGATGCTTTTATTCATGCACAAAGGGTATTATATGGGGCATATATTCTAGAAAATGGATTATTGCTTCGGGTACAACAGGAGTTTTTAAAGGGAAATATCCTTCCAGAGAATCTTCTTTTAGAAATGCAGAAACTTTTTGTGGCAGATCGATATTTTGCACCTGTATGTACTAGAATACAGCAGCAAATATTTTTACAAAATTTTGCTTCCATTATGACAATTTATTCTAACGGAGAGTTTCCAGATTGTAATTCTAAAAAAAAGGCTTTGGTGGAAGATGAAATAGCGAGGAAGAAAATTTATGCCGGAAAAGAATTTACTTTGGTATTAGCACCTCATACTTTACATAATGGTATTCCAAGGGATACGTTGGAAGTAATAGCAGCAGGAGGTTTTCCTATTGTTGGATTTCAGAGGGATTATGCTTATTTTTTTAAGAGAGATGAAACATTAGTATATTTTACAAATCCTGCAGAGTTTTCACGTGCGATTGTACGATATGGAAATCATATAGAAGAAAGAGAACGTGTAAAGGAGGCGGCATATCAGAAACTGATAGAGGGACATACTTATTGGCATCGAATTGCTGCAATATTAGAGGTATGGAAAAAGTAATAGGAAAAGTAAAGGAGAAAAAGATGAATATTTATGTTTGTTCCCCGCCAAGAGTTACTACCGGGGGGGTAGAACTGCTTCAACAGCTTGTTTTTGAACTGAATAAACAGCATTTTGGAATAGCAAAATTATTGTATATAGATAATACTCCTGAAATGGGGCATCCCGTTCCAGAACAATATGAAAAATATAAAAATCCTTTTTTGGTAAATACTTATAATGAAAAGGATGCTATTATTGTTTTGCCGGAAGTGATGGCTGTTATGGCAGAAACTCAATTTAGAAGATGTTCTGTTATTATATGGTGGGAAAGTGTAGACAATTATTTTTTAGCAAATCCTGTTGAAAAATGGTATAGCTTTAAAAAAAATAAATCAATATTGCATATGACACAATCCATGTATGCAAAAGATTTTTTAAAAAAAGCAGGCGTTTCTGAAGAACAGATTTTTGAGGTATCCGATTATTTGGGAGAAGATTTTTTTACAGAAGAAGTATTGTTGGATTCTTCGAAACGTAAGTTAAATGTTCTTTATAATCCGAAAAAAGGTCTTGATTTTACAAATAAATTGATAGCATTTTCGCCAAATCTGCATTGGATTCCAATTGCCCAAATGTCACCAGATGAGGTTTCCCATCTTATGCTGGAAAGTCGGGTATATATTGATTTTGGAAATCATCCGGGCAAAGATCGGATGCCAAGGGAAGCAGCAATCAGCGGTTGCTGCATTGTAACAGGCAGGAATGGAAGTGCAGATTACTATGAAGATATTCCGATTATGGATCAATATAAGTTTAAACGTACAATAGCAGATGTACCAGCAATTTGTTCCTGTATAGAACAGTTAGTAAATGAATATGATACCTATATTTCAGATTTTGAATATTATCGTTCTTTTATTCGGGCAGAGAAATCAAAATTTGAAAAAGCAGTAAGCGATTTACTTTCTATTTTATTAGAACATAATCCATTTAGAAATTCAGAAGAAATAAATGTCATACAAAAATTGGAAGATAGGATTCAGATTGCAGTATATGGAACAGAAAATTATAGTATAACGGCGAAAAATTTAATTGAAAATTTATATAATATGTATCTTCAGGATTTAGATCCCAATAATTATAAATTTGAAGTTACACATTTTGTTGTAGAAAAACCTTTTGTATCGATGCAAAAAGGAGTACCAGTTATAGAGTTAAAAAAGTTTGTCACTCTATATAAGGAACAAAAAGTAGCAGCAATCGTAATTCCAACTGCTGCTTATATAGGACAATCCTTTTTAATTACCGATTTGATTCAGGCAGGGGTGGATATTAATGATATCTACTGTATAGGAAGAAATTTATTAAAACAAAATCAATATGCTAAAGAAGAATTATCACATTTACTGGTACCTTATTTAGATTGTCCCTATTTACCTTATCTGGAATATCATGTTGTAGATCATTGTAACTTAAATTGTAAAGCATGTGAGCATTATGCTCCATTAGTAGAAAAAAAGAAAATTACCAATTATGAACAGTTTAAGAAAGATTTCTTTCAGTTAAAATCATTTATCAAAGATATTGGAATAATCAGAATTATGGGCGGGGAACCTTTATTAAATAAAGAATTAAAAAAATTTCTTCTTTTAACAAAAGAAGTTTATCCAGATTCTAAAATAGCCGTTGTAACCAATGCTCTTTTATTAAAGCAAATGGAAGATGAACTATTTTATTTGATGAAGATAGTAAACGGTTATTTTTCTATTTCTTGGTATCCACCAATGAAGGATAAAATAGAAGAAATCAAAGAATTTTTAAATAAAAAGGGGGTATCTTATTGGGTTTCGCCTTTAATGGAAAATTTTACAATGAAGCAGAATGTTTCGGGAGATAATGATAAAACAGAACAATTTTTCCGATGCCTACAGGCTCACTATCATAATTTATATGAGGGAAAAATAGCGGCGTGCTTTCTGCCGTTTGTAACCCCTTATTTTAATCAAACCTTTCAAAAAGCAATTCCATGTGACGGTGCGGTTGATTTATATCAGCCGAATCTGACACTCTGTCAGATAAAACAAGCCTTACTAACTCCAATGAACCGCTGCAGATATTGTTCACCGCCTGTTTCTGTTGCCTGGCAGCAAGCCAATCCAAACTTTCCGAAACTAGAGGACTGGATTATAGAGAGAAAAGCAGAGTATTCCAAATAAAAAAATTGACAAAGCCTTTTTCCTATGTTATACTTTTAACTGTTGTGATATTTTAACCTTTACTCAGGATATGGCTGCTCCAACCTGTGCTTAGTAGAGGGGATAAGAAAATTTTAGGAGGAATACTGAATTATGATTTCAAAGGAAAAGAAAGCCGAATTAATTGCAACTTATGGAAGAACACCAAATGATACAGGTTCTCCAGAGGTACAGATTGCCATTTTAACATTTCGAATCAATGAATTAACCGAACATTTAAAGAACAATCCAAAGGATCATCATTCCAGACGCGGATTATTACAGATGGTTGGACAGAGACGTGGATTATTGGACTATTTAAAAAAGACAAATCTGGATGGTTATCGTGCATTAATTGAAAAGTTAGGAATCAGAAAGTAAGAAAAGCGGCGGCATGCAGGATTCTGGGTGTCTGTCGTTTTATGGGGCGGAGTAATCCGCCCTATATTTGTGAAAGAAAATTGGAAAAGAAAATTAGGAAAAAACAAAAGACTCCCAAAGGAAAAAAGTTAGCCGAGACCACTGAAAAGGACAGAAAAAAGAAATAAAGAAATAAACAAATAAACATCTAATAAGAAATAACGAAATAGTCCTATTTTCTGTATTTTTCAGTAGTTTCGGAACTCTCCGGCGGGACAGACAGATTAGAAAATTAAGAAAATAAGATTCCGCAGACAGCGGAGAATGGAGGAAACGATGTATAAAAGTTTTGAGATGGAATTAGCTGGAAGGACGCTGCGGGTAGACATAGGACGTGTAGCAGCTCAGGCGAATGGTGCTGCATTTATGCACTATGGAGATACCACAGTATTATCTACAGCAACTGCATCCGAAAAACCAAGAGAGGGAATTGATTTTTTCCCGCTTAGTGTAGAATATGAAGAAAAATTATATGCAGTAGGAAAAATTCCAGGAGGTTTTAATCGAAGAGAGGGAAAAGCATCCGAAAATGCAATTCTAACCTCCCGTGTAATTGACCGTCCTATGCGTCCATTATTTCCAAAAGATTATAGAAATGATGTAACAATCAACAATATGGTTATGTCGGTTGATCCAGAGTGCAGCCCGGAATTAACGGCTATGTTAGGTTCTGCTATTGCAGTAGCGATTTCCGATATTCCGTTTGACGGTCCATGTGCAACTACACAGGTTGGATTAATTGACGGAAAATTTGTGCTCAATCCAAATGCAGAACAAAACACTATTTCCGATTTAAAATTAACGGTTGCTTCCACCAGAGAAAAAGTCATTATGATAGAGGCAGGAGCCAATGAAGTACCAGAAGCACAGATGATAGAGGCCATTTATACTGCCCATGCAGTCAATCAGCAAGTGATTGCATTTATTGACAGCATTGTAGCAGAGTGTGGAAAAGCAAAACATGAATATACCAGTTGTGCCATACCAGAAGAAT
>CAJUEI010000082.1 GCA_910585255.1 uncultured Lachnospiraceae bacterium | reverse complement strand
CCACTTAGAATCCCAATCCTTAATAATACCAACTCTTAAGCCATGAGGATTAACTTTCTGTCCCATTCTATACTCCTTTCCATGTTTCAAAGAATACCTTTTCTCTGCTTATCTGATATTCTCTTATCTTTCATTCAGCACAATTGTAATATGGCTTGTTCTCTTCTCGATTCGGTAAGCTCTGCCCTGTGCTCTAGGTTTTATTCTTTTCATAGTTGGTCCTTTATTTGCATAACACTCTTCCACATACAGTTTGGAAACGTCCATTCCGTTGTTGTTCTCTGCGTTTGCAATTGCGGATTTTAATAATTTCTCTATTAAAGTAGAAGCATATCTAGGATTATAAGCCACAATACCAAGAGCGGTCTGTACATCCTTGCCTCTAATGGCATCTAATACAAAACATGCTTTCTGAACAGAGACTCTTGCATAGGATAACTTAGCAGATGGTCTGGTGTCCTTATTCGCATTTCTTTCTCTTTTTATCTGGGAACGATGTCCTTTAGCCATTTTGAAAACCTCCTTTCAAATGTCGAATTCTTAACGAGCCTTAGACTTCTTCTCGTCTTTTCCATGTCCTCTAAATGTTCTTGTTGCAACAAACTCGCCCAGCTTATGTCCTACCATATCCTCTGTTACATAAACCGGAACGTGCTTTCTGCCATCATGAACAGCAATTGTATGTCCAATCATTGTAGGGAAAATAGTGGAACGGCGGGACCAGGTTTTAATTACCTGTTTCTGTCCTGCAGCATTCATCGCATCTATCTTCTTTAACAAATGAGCATCTGCAAATGGTCCTTTTTTTAATGAACGTGCCATTAGTAATAACCTCCTTTATTTCATAGCCTTTCCATCTCTTCTTCTAATGATTAATTTATCCGAACTCTTCTTTTTCTTTCTTGTCTTTAAACCAAGAGCTGGTTTACCCCAAGGAGTAACCGGGCCAGAACGTCCGATACCTGTCTTACCTTCACCACCGCCATGTGGGTGATCATTTGGATTCATAACGGAACCACGAACAGTTGGACGAATTCCCATATGACGCTTCCGTCCTGCTTTACCAATATTAATTAAGTCATGCTCAATATTTCCTACCTGACCGATTGTTGCACGGCACTGAATCGGCACCATTCTCATCTCACCGGACGGAAGACGAAGAGTCGCATACTTTCCTTCCTTTGCCATTAACTGTGCACTGTTTCCTGCCGAACGAACTAACTGACCGCCTCTTCCCGGCATTAACTCAATATTGTGAATCTCTGTACCAATCGGAATATTCGCAAGCGGCAGACAATTTCCTACTCTGATTTCTGCATTTTCTCCGCTTTCTACTATCATTCCATCTGTCAGTCCCAAAGGTGCAAGAATATAAGACTTTGTACCATCCTTATAACAAATTAAGGCAATATTTGCCGTCCGGTTTGGATCGTATTCTATCCCTATTACCTTTGCTGGTATTCCGTCTTTTGCATTTCTCTTAAAATCAATGATTCTATATTTTCTTCTCGATCCGCCGCCGCGGTGTCTTACTGTAATCTTACCCTGATTATTCCGTCCAGAATTCTTATTTAAAGAAACCAATAATGACTTCTCTGGTGTCTTCTTGGTAATTTCCTGAAAATCAGAACCTGTCATATGTCTTCTGGAAGGTGTATATGGGTTATATTTTTTAATTCCCATTAGGTTCACTCCTTTCAACCTGCTAAAAATAATAGTTTTATTTTTTAGCTGCACCAATAATGTTCTGGTGCCTATCCTCTATTCTACTCTGCTCTTTTACAGACTGCCAAATACTTCAATTTCTTTACTGTCTTCTGTTAATTTTACAATTGCTTTCTTTGTTTTTGCAGTTTTGCCGACTGTCATCCCACGTCTCTTTGACTTTCCGTCCATATTCATGGTATTGACACGTGCCACTTTTGTTCCTTCGAACATCTTCTCTACCGCTTCTTTAATCATGGTCTTATTTGCTTCTGGATGAACAAGAAATGTATATTCCTTATTTGCCATAGCATTCATACTCTTTTCAGTAATAACTGGTTTGAGGATTACATCATAATATTGAATATTTGCCATTATGCATACACCTCCTCGATTGTCTTAACGGCATCTTTTGTCACAATCATTGTATTATATTTTAAAATATCATATACATTGATTGTATTCGTCAATGCTGTCTGTACGTTTGGAATATTTCTTGCAGATAAAATTACATTTTCGTTCTTTTCATTTAATACTACTAAAGCCTTGTTCACTTTTAAATTATTTAATACGCCCTGCATCTTCTTTGTCTTAATCTCATCAAAGTTTAAACTATCTAATACAATTAGCTTATTCTCTAATACTCTGGACGTTAAAGCAGATTTTAATGCAGCTGCCTTTTCTTTTCGGTTCATCTTAAACGAATAATCTCTTGGCTTTGGAGCAAATACTACTCCACCGCCTGTCCACTGCGGTGCTCTTGTAGAACCCTGTCTTGCATGACCGGTTCCCTTCTGTCTCCACGGCTTCTTTCCGCCGCCGCTTACCTCTGCACGTGTCTTGGCACTCTGTGTACCCTGACGTTTATTCGCAAGCTGGTTTACCACTGCCATATGCACAAGATGTTCATTTACTTCTACACCAAATACAGCATCGTCTAACTCAATTTCACCAACCTGATTGCCTTCCATATTGTAAACAGATACTTTTGCCATCTGTGTGTTCCTCCTTCCTTCATAAAAGCATTAGTTTGCCTTTACTGACTCTTTCAATGTTACTAAGCACTTCTTAGGACCAGGTACTGCACCCTTTACTAAGATTAAATTATTTGCTGCATCTACCCTAACAATTTCAAGATTCTGGATTGTAACTCTCTTACTACCCATGTGACCCGGCATCCCTTTTCCTTTAAATACACGCCCTGGTGTAGTAGCAGAACCGTTCGATCCCTGATGACGATGGAACTTGGAACCATGAGCCATAGGTCCTCTATGCTGGCCATGTCTCTTGATTGCACCCTGGAAGCCCTTTCCTTTGGAAATAGCAGTTGCATCAATCTTATCGCCTTCTGCAAAAATATCTGCCTTAATTTCCGATTTTACTTCATAGTCAGAAGCATTTTCTAATTTCAGTTCTCTAATATATCTCTTATAGGATACACCAGCCTTATCAAAATGCCCCTTTAACGGTTTATTTACTAATTTCTCTTTCTTATCAACAAATCCAACCTGTACTGCTGCATAACCGTCATTTTCTACTGTCTTAACCTGTGTTACCACACAAGGTCCAGCCTGCAGTACCGTTACTGGGACTAAAATACCAGACTCATTAAAAATCTGTGTCATTCCGACCTTTGTAGCCAAAATTGCTTTTTTCATTCCTTTTACCTCCTGTTTTATCTACAGCGGATTACAGAATAAAATTCTATAATCATTCTAGAAAGCCCAACTTCCAGAAATTTCTTTCTTTCTGCAGCACAGCCGCTCTTTCACTCTTAGGCTGTGAACTATCTATGGAACACTTGAGAGGTGTTGCTTTTCTATATTATTGTTCAAAAATCTGTCTCTTTTTGATTCTATATTTTAAATTCTCAGATTTTGATTTCCTACTCCTGCTCCCGCTTTCTTAAATTAACCAATAAACCATTCGAACGACTCATTTGATTTCATTATATGGACTATTTCATCTTAATATCAATATCAACACCAGCCGGCATCTCGAGTCTAGTTAAAGAATCAATTGTCTTCTGTGTAGGTGCTATAATATCAATCAGTCTCTTATGTGTCCGTTGTTCAAATTGCTCTCTCGAATCCTTATACTTGTGTACTGCTCTAAGAATCGTTACTACTTCCTTCTTTGTAGGCAACGGTACTGGTCCGCTTACCTGTGAGCCTGTCTTCTTTACCGTTTCAATAATTTTCCCGGCTGACTGATCCACTAACTTGTGATCATAAGCCTTTAATGTGATCCTCATTACTTGACTTGCCATAAAAAAAGCCGCCTCCTTTTCGCACTTTAAATCAGTACGACAAGCGGTGACTGTACACTTCTCCGGGCGTATCGAAACTTATAATACTCTCTTTCTTTCGATTCCCAGTTGTTTCTACTTCCATTCTCGTAGATGTTAATTCGTACAGTGACTTGTCGCCAGTTTCCTAACTTGACATTCGCTCCACGGAAAACCTGCCGTTCGGCAGCAACCTCACGCTTCCTTGCTATCATGTCACAGCAAAATATACTATACCTCATTCTTTTGGAAAATGCAAGTAGTTTTTTTTAAATTCTTGGAAATTTCGTTATTATTTACACTTTATAACTTCTAATCCAGAAAAATATTAGGCCTTCTAAAGGAAAATCTATATAAAACCATACGATTATCCGATATATGATAAAGAAATAAAAACAAAAATCCATTACAGATAATATCGAGGAATATTATTATGAAGAAAAAAAATATAAAACTAACTTCTATTTTAAAACGGGAACTAAAAATTATTTATCAAAGACATAAAAGTTATCTATATCTGTTGATTTTAATAGAAACACTTTGCTCTGGATTTCTTCCTTTTCTCACAATATGGATTCCTAAAAATATAATTAACTCTATTATAGAACATCAAAACTATAATAATATTCTAAATATGTCAATTTTTTTATTTGGATTATCGCTACTGCTTACGATTCTGTCTTTATTTTGCAACAGCCAATTTGATGGAGCATTTGTAGAATTAAGAATGTTAGAATTAAAAGATTTACATAAAAAGTATCAAGATATTGAATATTCCTATCTAGAAGATGCCGCTTTTTTAAATCGGGCAGAAGCAGCAAGACAAGCATTATCAAATCCAATTGGATTTGAAGGAGTTTATCGTAATTTTATTCGTTTATGTCCATGTATCATAACAATTTTGATTTATCTTATTCTTTTATGTTCTTTTCAGCCCTGGATTGCACTGATTACTTTTCTAAGCACATATTGTTCTATTTCTATCAATCAAATGCTAACCGACTATATGGAACAAAATAGAGCAGCATTAGTAAAAGCAGAACGGCAAAAAGAATATTTTCATTCCATTAGTTATGATGTATCCTACGGAAAAGAAATTCGAATTTTTTCTCTAATGAAAAAATTAAAACAAGAATATGAAAAAAAGTCAAACCAATTTCTTAAAATTAGTCATAATATAGCAAAGAAAGAATTTTATCTGGGAATAAAGGAGAGTAGTCTTATTTTTATAAAAAATAGTATTGTATTCCTTTTCCTTATAAAAGGATATTTTAATCATAGTCTAAACTTAGGAGAAGTCTCTTTTTATATGGGAATGATTCTTTCTCTTTCTGAAATATTAGAAAAAATTACTGATTTATTCACAGAATGGATGAAATGCTTTGTATATACAGATGGATACTTCCAATTTATAGATGAAATTAGCTTAACTGATGGATATGGAACCAGACAGGCAATTTCCAATAAAGAAACATTAGAAATAGAATTTCAAGATGTTTCTTTTCGTTATTCTGAAACGGAGCCATGGGTTTTAAGACATTTTAATCTGAAAATAAAAAAGGGAGAAAAGCTAGCCATTGTAGGAGTAAATGGGGCTGGAAAAAGTACAATTATCAAACTATTAACGGGATTATTCCCAGTAACAGAAGGAAAAATTTTTATTAATAAAATAGATACAAGAGAATTTCAGCGAGAAGAATATGCAAAAATGTTTTCTACTGTTTACCAAGAAGTTAGAATTTACGCAGCAACAATTTTAGAAAATATAATAGGCGATGCAGAAAAAAAAGAAAAAGACTTTGCCATAAAATGTTTAGAAGCTGTCGGTTTAAAAGAAATAATAGAAGCACTTCCTTTGCAGTATGATACCCCCTTACAAAAAATCATTGAAGAACAAGGAATAGAATTATCAGGAGGGCAAAATCAACGAATTGCCATTGCAAGAGCTTTGTATAAAAACAGCAATATGATTATATTAGATGAACCGACTGCAGCACTAGATGCAATAGCAGAATCAAAACTCTATGAAACTTTAAATCAATTAGTAGGAGAAAAAACGGCTATTTATATTTCTCATCGGCTTTCCTCCACTATGTTCTGTGATCATATTATGGTTTTTTCAAAAAATGGTATATTAGAATATGGAAACCATAAAACATTAATGGAAAAAAAGGGAGTTTATTTTGAAATGTTTGAAACACAAGGACAATACTATCGAAAGGATACAAAAAATGAATAAAAAACAAATAAACAAACTGCCAATCTGGATGGTATTATTCTCTTTTATAAAACTCTCATTCCAAGCCTATTGGCCTTATTTTGGTATTGCTGCTTTTAAAAGCATTATATTAACAACACAAGCCTTCTACCATACGGCTATTGCTTCTATTTTAATTGCTTTTTTAGAAAAAAAAGACTTTTCTATATGTATTCTAGCAGGAGTATGTCTAGCAGGAATTGATTTACTCTTTAGCTTTATTAGTAAATGGAGTAATAGTTTTACCAAAGTTTATCAGGAAAAATTACAAGAAAAAATAAATCATATTATTTTCCAAAAAATGACAAAAATACCATACCAATATCTAGAGGATACAGAATATTTAGATTTAATCGAACGAGCCAAATTTGCAGTTACCAATGAAAATTGTTTAGATGCCATTCTTACAACACTTACCAATATTTTTCAATCTATTTTGACATTATTAGGTTTTATAACGGCAATTCTAGTATTTGATACAAAACTCATTTTTATTTTACTTATTACAGCTTTATTAAATACTATTTTATTTGGATCTTTTTCAAAAACCAGATTAACTTTTTCAAAATGGAATTTAGATATTAACCGAAAATTTGTTTATTATACAAATACTCTTTTAGACTCAAAAAACGGAAAAGATTTCCGAACCTATGTAATTGGATCTTTTTTAAGAAAAAAATTTAACTGGTTTGCAGAAAAAATGGTAGAATACTATACCCACTATCTAAAAAAATCAAACCAAATCAAAATTAAAATGCAATTTGTCAAATATATAGAAATTATAATGGTTTATGGATGTATTATAGAAAAAACTATAAAAGAAAATTTTTCTATTTCTTATTTTACTTTTTATACCTCTGCTGCAATGCGTTTTTCTGCAACCATTACTTCTCTCATTAATGACTGTATGAAATTCTATGTCAGCCTACGTTTAGCTATTCCATTAATAGAACTAATGAATATTCAGGAAGAAATCCATTATGGAAAAAAAATTTTACTAAAACAAGAAATAAATACTTTGAAATTCGAACATGTTACATTTTCTTATCCAAAATCTTCTGTCGCTGTATTAAAAGATATCAGTTTTCAAATCAACGCCGGAGAGAAAATTTCCATAGTAGGATTAAATGGTGCCGGAAAAACAACATTAATAAAATTATTATGCCGTCTCTATCGACCGGATAAAGGAGATATTTTATTAAATGGTATTTCCATTTACGACTATGATTATTCTTCCTATCAAAACAGCATCAGCACCATTTTTCAAGACTTTAAGCTATTTGCTTATTCTCTTAAAAATAATATTACAAATGAGGAAACAGAAGAACAAGCCTACCATTTTGCTTGTAAAGTAGGATTAAAAAAACGAATCGACTCCCTTCCTAATGGAATTCAAACCCTATATACTAAAACATTTGATGAAACCGGAATTGAACTTTCTATAGGAGAATCCCAAAAAATTGCTCTAGCAAGGGCATTTTGTAAAAAGGCAAGTTTAATTCTATTGGATGAGCCTACATCAGCATTTGATCCATTAGCAGAAGCAGAGTTTTATCAGAAATTTACTCAACTGGGAAAAGACAAGACTATTATTTATATTTCCCATCGAATGTCCTCCTCTATTTTTTGTGATAAAATTTTACTAATTGAACATGGAAAAGTCATTGATTATGATACTCATGCAAACTTAATCCAAAAAAAAGAGAGTCTATATTATAAACTTTTTATGGAACAAGCCAAGCGATATGAAAGTTCTGACGGACACCCATGTACATAAAAAAGAAACCATAAAAAACTTTATTTGTCAAAGGAAGTCCCCCTCTTTCGCCTTCACGGCTTAGAAGTGGGGGACTTCCTTAATAGGATCAAATCGGATATTCGCAATCCGCTTCGCTACTTGCTCATAACCTCATAGCTACTATCGCAGCTTTTCAGTGGGAGTCTGCACTCCCACTGAAACAAGGAAGTCCCAACCCACCGCTTTCGCCTTGGCGGCTTAGAAGTAGGGGACTTCCTTGATGAGGTTAAATTTTTATTCCTTTCCGAATCTCCTTCTGGTACCCAGCAATCTCTTTCTGATTCCCATAGATAAAATGCCCCGGCAATATCTCATGCCAAACCGGCTTATCCGAACTATAGTCATGCATAGACGGATCATACACCAAAAGTTTCTTCTTCTTTTCAATCTCCGGATCAGGAATCGGCACCGCTGACAACAACGCCTTCGTATAAGGATGCAAAGGATGTAAAAACAGTTCCTCTGCCTCTGCCAATTCTACAATCCGTCCCTTATGAATAACAGCGATTCGATCCGAAATAAACCGCACTACTGACAGATCATGTGCAATAAACAGGTATGTCAGCCCTCTGGATTTCTTTAGCTGATTTAAAAGATTTAACACCTGTGCCCGAATGGAAACATCTAGTGCCGAAATCGGTTCATCTGCTACCACAAACTCCGGCTGCATAATTAAAGCACGTGCAATTCCAATTCGCTGCCTCTGTCCGCCGGAAAACTCATGAGGAAACCGAGAGGCAAACTCCGGCAGAAGCCCAACCTCCCGCAGTGCTTTCTGCACCATCTCGGAACGCTCCTGCGGTGTATTCCCAATTCCAAAATTAATCAGTCCCTCTGAAACAATATACTCTACCTTTGCCCGTTCATTTAAGGAAGCCATTGGATCTTGGAAAATCATCTGACAGCTTTTAATCACTTCCCGATCCAATTCCTTTGAAATCTTTCCGTTAATCTTTCGTCCTTTATATAAAATCTCACCTCGTGTAGTCGGATTAATCCGCACAATCGCCCGCCCGATTGTCGTTTTTCCTGAACCGGACTCTCCTACTATCGAAAAGGTTTCCCCACGGTAAATATCAAAATTGACATCATCCACAGCTACAAACTTTTTTCTTCCCTCTCCGAACGTAATCTGAAGATCCTTTACCTCTATCAATTTTTCTCTTTCAGCCATAGCTCTATCCTCTCGCTTTCATTTTAGAGCGCAGTGCCTGTATCGCTTTTGGACGCTCCATCTTTGGCGCTCTTGGGTCTAACAGCCATGTTTTCGCTTTATGGGTTGCTGTTACATCAAAATACGGCGGTGCTTTTACAAAATCAATTTTCATAGCATATTTATTTCTTGGTGCAAAAGCATCTCCCACAATTTCATTATAAAGATTCGGCGGCGTTCCATCAATAGTCGGCAGATCTTCTCCCTTTACTCCAAGCTGAGGAAGTGCAGACAGCAGTGCCCAAGTATAGGGATGCCATGCATCATAAAAGATTTCATCTACCTTTCCGATTTCTACAATCTCTCCGGCATACATAACCGCTACCCGATCCGCTACATTTGCTACCACTCCCAAATCATGTGTAATATAGATTACCGTCATCTGAAATTCTTTCTGCAAATCCCGAATCAGCTGTAAAATCTGTGCCTGAATCGTTACGTCCAATGCAGTAGTCGGCTCGTCACAGATTAGAATCTGCGGATGACAAGCCACTGCAATTGCAATTACAACTCTCTGGCGCATCCCTCCTGAAAACTCATGCGGATATTGATTATATCTGCGTTCTGGATCAGGAATTCCTACTTTCTTTAACATTTCTAAAGTCAGCTTCTTTGCTTCTTCTCCCTTAATTCCCTGGTGCAGTTCAATGGATTCCTGAATCTGTGCCCCCACTTTCTTTAAAGGATTTAAAGAAGTCATCGGATCTTGAAATACCATTGCAATCTTTTTTCCTCGAATTTTAATCCAATCTGCTTCCTTTTTATATTTTGCAATATCAACCCCCCCATATAGGATCGATCCGCTTATAATCTCACCGTTGGCATCCAACATGCCAATAAAAGATTTTGTAAATACCGATTTTCCCGAACCGGACTCTCCCACTATTGCCAAGGTTTCACCCTCGTATAAGTCCAGAGAACATTTTCGAATCGGCTTCAATGTCCGTCCACGCAAATGAAAGCAAATCTCGATATCTTTTGCAGATAAAATAGGTTCTTTTGCCATGTCTCCTCCCCCTTATACGTGATTTCTTGGATCGGCTGCATCCGAAAATGCATTTCCAACCAAATAAAAAGTAACTGTAATTAATGAAACAATTAATGCCGGAAATACCAGCAGATAAGGATAATCCAAAAAATATCCTCTGGCATTTCTAAGTAAAATACCCAGTGACGGCGTATTAATATCTAATCCAAGCCCTAAATAGGAAAGTGTGGATTCCAATGCAATTGTAGAAGGAATCGAAAGAGACAATCTTAAAATAATCACGCTTAACAAATAAGGCAATATATTCTTAATTAAAATTCGATGCAGCGGTGTTCCTAAACAGCGGGAAGCAAGATTATACTCCCGATCCCGATACATCATAACTAAATTTCGCACATTTCTAGCCATTGGAAGCCATCCAAACGCAATCAATGTAATCGCCATAATCGTAAAACTCTGCCCAACCATCAGAGCAACCAATGTCATATAAATAATCGTTGGTATATTATTAATGACATTATATAATTCCGTAAACCAGCGATCCAGCTTCCGGACATATCCCCAGACACATCCAATTGTTACACCAACTACACATTCACCAATTGCCACCAATACTGCCAATTTAATGGAAATCTGAGAAGAAAACCACACTCTTGACCAATAATCACGCCCCAGATTATCAGTTCCAAACCAAAACTCTGAATTCGGACTCACAAATGCATTAGAAGAATCCGGCTCCATTGTAATATCATATTTAGCAATTTTTAATGCAACAAAGGAAAAAATTAATACCAAAAAAAATACAATCAATAATGTAACCGCTGCCTTTTTCTTAAAAAAGTTTTGAAATACTGATTTCCAATAAGAATAATCGGAATAACCTATCCGTTCCGCATTTTCTGCGGAGTACTCAGTAAATTCAAATAATTCATCTTCATTTTGCGTTGTCTGATTTTTATTGCTCATTACCGAGTCCCTCCGTTTCCTGTTAATTTAATTCTTGGATCGATCAGCATCATAAGTATATCACCCAAAAATACTCCTAAAATTCCCAGTGATGCATATAATACCACACATCCCTGTACCACATTAGTGTCATAACGTGCAATTGCATCCGTCATCAATGCTCCCATTCCCGGTACAGAAAAGAAACGCTCTACCAAAAGAGAACCACCGATTGTCAGCAAAAAAGAAGCCGGCAGATATTGTGCAAGCGGCACAAATGCATTTCTTAATACATGACGAATCATAATCTGTTTTGTTGTTAATCCCTTTGCTCTTGCCAATTTAATATAGTCTTTATTAATTTCATCCACCATATATCGTCTAGTCCAAAGTGCATATCCGGCTATCGATCCCATAGAAAGACAGACAATAGGAAGGGTAATGGAAGTTGGATTTCTTGTAGAATAAAGCGGCGGCAGTCCTAATACCTGTGAACCGAATACCAAAACCAGCGAATAAGAAACAAGACTTGGAACAGAATTAACAAATATAATATATGCTGTACCAATTCCGTCCACAAGTTTATCCTTAAATCTTGTCTGGGCGATTCCCAGTAAAACGCCTAATACCAATGAAATACATAGAGAGATTACTCCCAACCGCATCGATATTCCCATTCGTGTTGCAATTACCTTTGTTACAGCTACTCCGCTCTGAATTCGTCTGGAATCTCCCAGACTGAACTTCGTTATCAACTGCCTATAAAAATTGAATAACTGCTTCGGAAGCGGATCCAGTAAACCTGCCTGTAAAAGCTGTTCTTGCTTCTGTTCTTCTGTAAACTTCATCAACTGTTCTTCTGTAAAATAATAATCTACAGGAAGCATCCGCATCAGCAGGAATACGATTGTTACTACAATCAAGACTGTTACAATAGATTGCAACAGTCTTTTAATTGTATACTTTAACATTATTTCGCCGGTCTGCCAGCTTCAAAAGCGGCCTCAAATGCTGCATAGTCATCTGCAGTATAGGCAACTGTAGATGTCTCCCAATTCTTATATTTATTTACCTGAATACCAAATGGTGCATTCATCATACTGAAATGATTAATTCTGGTAATCTTAAAGTTAATCTGATTAAAAGCAGGAATAAACATAGCATGATTCAGCATATATACCTCTGCCTGTGCAAAAGCAGCATATCTGGCATCCAAATCCTCTGTAATTGCATCTGCTTCCCGTACCAGCTTGGTATATTCCTCAAATGTCTCCTGTACATTTGCCGGAGCATCTGGAATATTTTCATAGTACTGAGAATAGAACGCATTATCATCTGGATAGGTCATCTGTCCTAAATAGTTCTGAGGATCGGCATAGTCAGCACCCCATCCATTAATCATAAAGGACTGTAATCTTGGATTCCGAACTTCCTGTGTCATATTAGAAACATAAGTTCTAATATTCAGCTGAACAAAATCATCTCCAAAACAATTAGAAAATACTTTCTTTAATACTTCTGCTGCATCCAAAGCGGTCTGACTGCCGGAAAGAATAAAGTAATCTGCCTGAACTGGGAATGTTACACCCTGTGCGGATAATTCTTCCATTGCTTTTGCCTTTGCTTCTGCAAACTTTTCTGCATTTAATCTAGCTGCTTTTCCCTGTCCGTCTGAACGATCCGATGCTCCATGATCCAACAGATCTGTTACAAGAGTTGTATAATCCGTACCATCTGAAGTATAAGACAATCCTCTTCCAGTAAAGGTATCCAATGTCTGCTTATTTGGATTTAAAGGATTATATCTTGCCATATACTCCGTAAAATCCAATCCATAATACCATGCCTGACGGAAGGATTCATTTGCAATAGCAGTATTCCAATTTGCATCATCTGTTCCGTCATCATTTCTCTTATTATAGTTAAAATGTACAACATAAGCATATTTACTTGGATAAGTCTCTACCAGATTGTCATGATATTCATGATTTGGATCATTATAAATCGTAGCAAACTGACTTTCATTTAAACCGACAGAATCAATTTCTCCTGCCTGATAGAGCTGATAGCTGACATCGCTTCCTTCTACCATCTTTATTGTTACACTGTCAAACAATGTGCAATCTTTATCCCAATAAGACTCATTTCTTTCCATCACTTTTTCATTATTAAAGATAAAGCTGGTCAGACGATAACATCCGTTATACCATAATTGATCATTCGATACTTCCTTAAATCCCTGCGGAGTAATCTGCTCAATCATAGCGGCAGATACTGGATACAGACAGTTATAAGTAGCTACAGAATCAAAATATGGCTTTGCTGTTGTACAATGGTAAATCAATGTATAATCATCTGGTGCTTCAATTCCTACCATCTCCAAGAATTTCGTATTGTCCAAAGCCATTGCTTCTTCTGCTGAAAGATCTTTTGTATAACTGTAATAGTCTTTTGCCCCTGCAATTAATTCAATTGGCATAGAAGTATTATTGGCATCATTTTTTGCTGCATTCAATACCCACTCCAACCCAGTGATAAAGTCCTGTGCCGTACAATCTGCCATCTTATTTCCATTGACATCTACCCAAGTAACATCATTGCGGAGTTTAAAAGTCCAAGTAAGACCTCCGTCTTCTGTACCCCACTCGGTAGCAATTGCCGGAACCAGATTTCCATACACATCACAAGAAAGCAAACCATCTACCAAGTTTGTCAGCACTTCTGATGTAGAACCAGTCTGTGTATAAAGCCAATTTAAAGTTTCACATTCATGTGAACCCTGACTTTGTGTCAAAACCAGATCTTTAATCGGCTTTCCTCCGTTATCTACTGTAGGAACGTTTGTTGTGCCCGAATTGTCAGAAGCCGTTGTTTCAGAATTGCCACCAGTAGCAGTTGTTGTCTGATTTGTGCTGTTTGTTGTTGGATTCGTGTTGTTATTCGAATTTCCGCCACAGCCTGCAAGCGAAGAAATCGTTAAAACAGACACTAACGCCATAGCTAAAATTTTGGATCTTCTCATTATTCTTCCTCCCTTGTTATTATTTTAGCAATTTTATGCGTAAAAAATGTAAATGTTAAACAAAACAATCGGATATGTCTAGCTGACTGGTTGGAAATCTGAAGCTCCTCAAACCATACATATCACTATGAAAAACAAAAAGCACATACTTAGACTGTCTCTAAGTCTAAATCTGTGCCCCTTCACAACTTATTATGAACATTTACACTATGAAATTCTAACATGATAAAGTATATCTGTCAAGCGGCAATCATTATTTTTTTCAAAGCTCCGCTGGAAAATTGTTGATTTTTTACCGGTAACAGCAAACTTTTTTAAGGATTTTAATTATAAAATACTTTATTTTTTGGATTATTACGGGTATTTAATTTATTTTATTTTTTGCATTTATTTGAATTTTTTGTTTTTTGATTGAAAATGATTGAAGTGAAAGGCAAGATACAAATAGTATAGAATCTTTGTTGGAAAAGGAACTGCTTTAGGGAGGGGATTGGGGAGGGGGACGCTAGAGTGGAGACACGATCCCTTTCTGCTGTTCCGCTCTCCGAAAAGTAAGAACATCTAA
>CAJUEI010000081.1 GCA_910585255.1 uncultured Lachnospiraceae bacterium | reverse complement strand
AAGCATAAGACGTTCTAACTTTTCTCCGAAGTCACAGCGGAAAGGGATCGCTTCTTCACTCTAGCTGTCTTTTCCTGCCGTAAGTTTTAAGTTGATTCATTGCTCCATAGAGGATATTTATTTTTATATTTTAAATCTAAGAAGTTGTATATTTGTATAGCTTCTGTATAGTTTTATGATAGATTAATTGATCAGAAAAGCTGGAAAAAGAATAGGACAGAGAGAAGAAACGTAAATTGTGAGACAATATAGCCAGAGTGTATTAGGAGCAGGCTGTGACTTCGGAGAAAAGTTAGAAGCTCTTAGACTTCTGTTGATTTACTAGGATTTTTGCCATTCTCGAATGGCAAAAAAGGGGTGTGTTTAGCCCGCTGTACGGGCGAATTGCACCCCGATCCGTCCGGTTGGATGTGTGTAAATGCAGAAGTCTTAGAGCTTCTGCTTTTCGGAGAGCGGAACAGCCTGCTCCTAATACATTCTGGCGTCCTCTTTGAGTTTTTTTTACGGTTTGAAGTCGTATGTATGACGGATACGTTTTGAAAGTAAAAGTTATACTATTGTTTGAATATGGTTGAAATATTGTGCTTTTTTTTGTAAACTATAATTAGAACTCGTAGAAAAGAGGGAGTAAATTTTCCCGATACATAAGAAAGAGAGGATAAAATGAAAAAAGCAATTAATCAGTCACTGCTCACTTATTTTTTAAACGGAATTACGATTCTTGCTTTATTATTTATGGTCTTTTCATTATCTGATTATGGAAAGATAAATGGTCAGCTTAATAAGGCACATGAGGGGCGATTTGAACTGACTTATCAGGCGAATCGATTTATGAATGGTTCAGCTTATTTGACAAATGAGGTGAGGGCGTTTGCTGCAACTGGGGATTTACAACACTATGAGAATTACTGGAATGAAGTAAATTATTTGAAGAACCGGGATTTGGGTGTAGCAGCTATGCAGGAAATCGGAATTACAGAGGCAGAACAGACAATGATTGACGAAATGTTTGCACTTTCTAATTATTTGGTTCCCTTAGAAGAGCAGGCGATGAAGCAGGTAGAAGCAGGAAATCGGAGTGAAGCAATAGATTATGTATATGGAACGGATTATAGTACATCAATTGCAAAGATTAATGCCTTAAAGGATCAGTTTCTCACTGTGTTAGATGAGCGGACGCAGAATCAGGTGGAGGAGTTGACTCAGAAGACAAGGGATATTCGGGTTCGTATGATTGCAGCATTTATAATAGCTGGTATGATTCAGTGCACCAATATGGTAGTCATTCGTTTAAGGGTTCTGCGTCCTGTGGTAAAGATTCGGGATCAGATGCATGAGATTTCTCAGGGAAATCTTTCTGCTGATTTTTCTTTGACGGCTGATACTTCAGAAATAGGGATGTTGGTGGATTCGATTTATCAGACTAAGCGGGAAATGAAAAAATATATTCAGGATATTGATAATAAACTGGCACAGATGGCAAAAGGAAATATGAATCTAAGCATTGGAATGGATTATCGGGGAGAATTTATGCCGATTCAAAAGGCAATGAGTCAGATTTTGGATGCATTAAACGGTGCACTTTCTCGAATTAATCTAACGGCGGAGCAGGTATCAAGGGAAGCGGATCGGATGGCATCGGGTGCTCAGGTTTTATCTAGCGGAACGGTGGCACAGGCGTCAGCGGTAGAGGAGCTTTCAGCCAGTATTCAGGAGATATCAAGCCAAGTAGATCGAACTTCAGAAGATGCTGACAGTGCCCATAAGTGTTCTGTAGAATCTGCGGTACAGTTGGAAATTTGTGATCAGAAGATGATGGAATTAACGGCTGCTATGGAGAATATTTCTAAGTCTTCTTATCAGATTGGAGGAATTATTAAGACGATTCAAAGTATTGCTTTTCAGACTAATATTTTAGCATTAAATGCTTCAGTAGAAGCAGCACGGGCGGGAGAGGCAGGAAAGGGATTTGCAGTTGTAGCGGATGAAGTACAGAGCCTAGCAAATAAGAGTTCTGCTTCTGCACAAAATATTACAGAGTTAATTGAAAATTCTATGAAATTGGTTCAGCAAGGAACAGAACTTTCAGAAGATACAACAAAGGCATTGGAAGCGGTGGTTGTCAGTGCAGAGAAATCTACACAGATGGTAGAGAGGATTGCAGAATCTGCAGTACAGCAGTCACAGTCACTTCGCCAGATTAAACAGGGAATGGAACAGATATCTGACGTTGTGCAGACAAATGCAGCGGCAGCAGAGGAATCTGCTTCTACTGCACAGAAATTGCAGACACAGGCACAGGAACTGAAAGTATCCGTACAGAAATTTCAGCTTCGAAGATATTAATAAAGGAAGTCTGTAAGGCAGATCAGATAGAATTTTGCAAAAGTAAGGGGAAAAGTGGGTGTTGTATATTTTGTCTTTATTGGTGAAATTCTATCTGATATTCGATCTGTTTTGTTTCAGCTTTTTCTAATAGTTGTATGCCAGGTTTTTCTTCAAGGGTTCCGCTAAATCCGTCATTATCGGTTCGCCCAAACCATGGTTCTAAGCAGATAAATTCTCCGGCTGGTTTTGACCAGATGCCGACATATGGAAAGCCTTTGCATGTAAGAGTAATGTAAGGGCTTTTATTTGGTTTTGCGATTCTTACGGTTTCGACTTGGGTATTTTCAAAGATAAGTGCATCCCTGTCAAACATCGTTTTTTCAATCGGACAGAATCCATTTTCTAATTCTAAATGGTAAGTGCTGTTTGGAATTACAAAACCGGTAGCAGGATTTAGAAGAAGATAGTGTAATGTTTTTTTACCCGGAAATTCAAGATAATAATCTTCTCGTGCTTCTCCTGCCTGAAAAGGAGTTCGAAATCCAGGATGTCCGCCGATGGAGTAATACATGCTTTCTGTTCCGGTATTTTTTATCTGCCATTGTATTTTTAGGATACGATCATTTTCTGGATCGAGGCTATGCGTTACAAATAACTTAAAATCAAACGGATAGATTTCCTTTGTTGCCGGATTTGATGTTAGAGAATAGGTAACGGACTGCTGGGTGGAACTTTCACAGATAAATGGAAGATCTCTGGCAAAACCATGTTGGATTTTCATCTGATATTCTTGATTTTTATAGCGGTAGATTCCATTTGTTACTTTTCCTACAAAAGGAAATAAGATAGGTGCATGACGGTTCCAGACATTAGGGTTTGCATCCCACATCCGCTCTGCTGCATTTTCTTTGTCGTATACACTGATTAACTCGGCACCTTGCTCGGCGATCGTTACTTTTAATATTTGATTTTCTAATATATATGCCATAATTTTCTCCTGTTAAATTCCCCTTACTTATCCTTATTATAATTGCTTTGCAGTATTTTTCAAGTAGAATATCTGTATGGAAAGCCTGCAAATTTATGTTTGAGTTTTATGGATAGAAAGAGCAGACGTTGGTTAAAGGTTACCGATTTTTTAAAAATGCCCATGCAAGGGATGCCGTTTCGCTTTCTGGCTGTATAGTTCTGTAATTTCTGTTTTTCTTTTTTTTTGTGAATCTATGAGTTAGTTAGAAATATGCTGGTAATCTCCTATTTATTTACATTTTTATTTTTCTTTTGTAGCTTATAATTTAGTTTTGAAAGAATATTTATGGTGAATTTTGATCGGCTGAATTTGGAAAGTAAAGTTAGTCATTAGAAGCAGATTCTTATATAGACAGTAGGAGGAATATATGATAAGATTAAGAAAAGCAAGAGGAGCCATATTATTTAATGTAACCAATAAGATTAGGGAAGCAGGTAGACCCAACCCACCGCTTTCGCCTTGGCGGCTTAGAAGCGGGGGACTTCCTTGATGAGGTTAAATGATTTTGGATTGGGATTGATTTAGGTGTAAAAGATTTTGCAATTATTAGTAATGGGGTTACAAAGAAAAATATTAATAAAACTGCAATATTAAAAAAATTAGAGAAACAATTAAAAAGAGAACAGCGTTGCCTATCGAGGAAATACGAGGGAATAAAGAAACGCTTAAAAAAGAAAGGAGAAGCTGCTAGACAAAATATTCATAAACAAGTCTTAAAGGTACAGAAACCTTATAAAAGGATAAAAGATATCCGAACAGATTACATCAATAAATGTATGAATGAGATAGTAAAAACCAAACCATCTTATATAAGCATAGAAAATTTGAATGTATCAGGAATGATGAAGAATAGGCATCTCTTAAAAGCAATAGCATTACAGAAATTTTATGAGTTTCGGTCAAAATTGAAAAATAAATGTGAGGAAAATAAAATAGAATTAAGGATAGAGTCTTAATTTAAGAGATGCAATATTTTTTAAAATAGCATAACCAAGCATTTGTAGGCATGTACCAAGGACTTAGTTGGGAATTTACGACTGTGGAGTGTACAAGAATTTGTAAGTAGTGCGTCACTTGTAATTGCAAAAGCATACACTTTGAAACAGTAAGAAATGTTTGTGAGAACTTTCAATTTCTCAATATGGGTATTTGTCCATATTTTGAGTGGCAGTGAAACTTATGGATGGAAAGGTATTGAATCATGAGGCAAAAGTGATATTAAATGCAGGAAGAAAAGAAGGCAGAATAAAGGGACAGCTAGAGGGCAGAGCGGAATCTATTTTGGAAGTCCTTGAGGAGTATGGAACGATTCCTTTAGAGATTCGGCAGAGGATTCTAGCAGAACGAAAGGTAGAGCAGCTAAAAGAGTGGTTGAAGCTTTCGATAAAAGCGGCATCCGTAGAACAATTTGTAAAAGAGATGTAGGTAGATAGATATGGATGTAAAAGATAGAATAGATAAGAATAATATTTTGAATGGATATAAAAAATAGTCGGCAGGATTTGTATGCCGACTATTTTTTATGCACACGGATGTTCAAATGAAATAGGTTAGCAGAACTGACGGACGCCCGTGTGTGGTGAGTAGGGGAAGAACCTTTTCTACTCGATTTTATTAATTTAGCGACAGCCATGTCCATGACAGCCATGGTGACCGGAACTGTAGGAATAAGTTGTTGTAGTTGGTCTTGCTAGACCTCCGATATAACAATTATCACAGTATCCGTCTCCATTAGCGTCAATATGAGAACATCTTGCATAGTGATGGCTTGCATGATAAGCATGGCAGTTGTCACAGATTCCGTCTCCATTGCTGTCTATATGAGCACAGTTTGAAGTGTGGTGAAAAGAACTGCCTGCATAGCAATTATCACAATATCCGTCTCCGTTACTATCTGTATAGATGCAGTTTTCGGAATGGTGATGTGTACTGCTGATATGGCAGTTATCGCAAATTCCGTCACCGTTTATATCGACATAGGCACAATTAACGGAATGATAGTAGGAACCTCCGATATGGCAGTTATCACAGATTCCGTCTCCATTAGCATCAATATAAGAGCAATTAGAAGCATGATGGTTAGAGAGACTGCTGTAACAGATGTCGCAGATGCCATCACCGTTTTGATCGATATATCTGCAGTTTGCTGAATGGGAGTAGGAGACACCAATATGGCAGTTATCACAGATGCCGTCACCATCTGCATCGATATAGACGCAATTAGCAGAGTGATAGTATCCGGTAAGTGTGTGGCAGTTGTCACAGATGCCATCACCATCTGCATCGGTATAGACGCAATTTGTTGCATGGGTATAAGAACCATTTGCCTGACAAGTATCGCAGATCCCGTCTCCATTTTTATCTGTATATACGCAGTTTACGGAATGATAACTGTAAATGCTGGCATTGTTGGTATTGGCAGGAGCATTGCTGGTAGCTGCAAGTGCAGAACTGATACTTGCTGTACATAATAATGCTGCTGTTAAAACACCGGTTATGATTTTTTTCATAATTGACCTCCATTGAAATTGTTAGTTGTAGTGGCGTTGAAAATAAAGTATAGGTATTTTCCTAATTATAACATATAATTTGGAAAAGTACAGGTGTTTTTTGGATATTTATAAAATATTTTTAGGGTATATTAAAAACGAAAAGAACTGGAAAGTTTGCAGCAAATAAGAAGAATGAAGATGGAAAAATTCTATTTAGAAAAATATCGAAATAGGAATTGACAGATAGAAAAAGAATATGGTAGAATCTATTTAGATAAATTTCTAAATAGATAAGGAGGGATAAGAGTGGGTTTTGCAGAAACTTTTAAAGCATTATCCGATCCGGTTCGGCGTGAGATACTAATTTTGTTAAAAAAGGGAAGACTGTCAGCAGGAGAGATAGGAAGTCATTTTGATATGACAGGTGCAACGATATCTTATCATTTAAGTATTTTGAAAAAGGCGGAATTAGTTTGTGAGCAAAAGGAAAAAAATTTTGTTTTTTATGAGCTGAATATTTCTGTTGTGGAAGAACTGATGATTTGGCTGTCTGATTTGAAAGGAGAGAATAGAGATGGAAAACTGGAAGAAAAATAAACTTTATTTTATTATAACAAGTATAATTGTGATACTTCCTATGATAGCAGGAATTTTATTATGGGAGCAGCTGCCGGATCGGGTAGCGACACATTTTGGCAGAGATAATATACCAAATGGTTGGAGCAGCAAAGGGTTTGCCGTGTTTGGACTGCCGCTGTTTTGTCTGGCGGTACATGTAATCTGTACAGTAGCAACTTTATTTAGTACCGAACAGAAAAATCTTTCCAATCGGATTATTCGAATAATACTTTTTATTTGTCCGGCGGTTTCTTTAATCTGCGGATTTTCTATCTATGGATATGCTCTGTCTTATCCTATTAATATGGAAGTTCTTACAGGACTATTTGTAGGAATTATTTTTGTTGTAATTGGAAATTATCTTCCAAAATGCAGACAAAATTATGTGGTAGGAATAAAGATTCCATGGACTCTTTCCGATAAAGAAAACTGGAATCATACACATCGGCTTGCTGGATGGATTTGGGTTCCGTGTGGAATTATTTTTATTCTTAATGCATTTTTGCATCTATTGAGTTCTTGGATGTATTTTGTGCTTTTTGCAGTTATGATATTTGTTCCGGTTATTTATTCTTTTGTTTATTTTTTAAAACAGAAAAAGGAAGAAAGATAAAATTTTCTTGTAACCTTTTTCGTTATTTTCCTCTAATTAGTATAAAATAAAAGAAAATTAGTTGTTTTTTATATTTGGAGCTGCTGGATTTGGGAAAGGAGAAATTATAAAATCTAGCAGCTCTATAAATTAACAAAACAGAATAATTTTTCTTGGGGTAGTCTGAGGAGGAATACTTGCTGTTACTACGGTATAATACACAAGTAAAAAACGATTTCCTAAATGACAGGTAACACTTTGACCATTTACTGTTTTTACAATGGTATTTCGAGCCAGGTTTAATTGCAGAGAGCCATCGGAAGCAACAAGATTTCCGTCAAAATAGTTTAACATCACATTTTCATTTCTTCCAATCGCCGTGACGATTTTTGCTTGGTATTGCGGCGGAAAAATCATAGGAACCGGCAGGCTGCTGTCATAAAAAGCAGCAATTTGCATACCGGGACGAAGTTGTCTGCTGTCTATTACAAGAGTTTCTGCATTGACGGTAAAATTAATAATACCGTTTTCGGTACGGACAGACATCATCTGGCTGCAGCAGGTATTTCCCCTATTTATATTTAATATTGTGCCAATAACTGGTATATAAGTTGTATTTGCCATAAAAAACCCTTTTTTCTTTAGATTATGTGACTGCAGGAAAAAGGGTTACTGTTCTTTTGGATTCCAATCTCCGTTGGCGGGATTGTCAAGCAGTTTTCCGTCTGCCCGGAATCTGGAGCCATGGCAGGGGCAGTCCCAAGAATGTTCAGCGGAGTTCCATCTTAGTGCACATCCAAGATGCGGACACCGCTTTTTAGAGAAACGCAGCAGGTTTGCAGTACTTTCCCAAGCATTTACCAGTAATTGTGGTTTAAGTATGGATCGGGACGGATAAAATACGGAAGTATAGGGATTTTCCTTTCCTGCCAACAGGTCAGATAAAATGATAGCAGCTATCATAGAAGAAGTCATTCCCCACTTTTGAAATCCTGTTGCGACATAACAGTTTGTCATTCGTTTAGAATAAAGACCAATATAGGGAATTTGATCCAAAGTCATACAATCCTGTGCTGCCCAAAAGGCGTTTTCAACAGATAGGGGATAATAAGTTTTGGCAAAGTCTCGAAGTATCTGCCAGTTTTCTCCGCTTTTTCCGGTACGGTGAGATCCGCCTCCAATGAGAAGAAGGTCTTTATAATTTCGGAAGGAGAAGCCCTGTTTGTCTTCATCTATATACATACCGTGTAATTGTGCCGCATGTTCTAGTGCGATGATATAAGAGCGGTGCTGATACATTTTTAAAAAATACATGCCATGTTTATTATCGATTGGAAAATGGGTTGTCATAATAAGCTGCTGGTAGGTAATGTTTCCTTGGTTGGTGACAGCAGTATTTTTAGAGAGTTCTTTTACAAATGTATTTTCGCAGATATTTAGATTTTGGCTTATCTGTGCAAGAAATTTAAGCGGGTGGAATTGTGCCTGTTCGTGGAAGCAGATGGCACCGACAGTTGGAAAAGGAAGTTCATGAGTTTCTGTCAATTTGGGAGAGATTCCAATTTGAGACAGGGCATCGGCTTCCTTTTCTAATTTTTTTCTATTGTTTAGAGAATAGACATAAGAAGGTTTTTTCTCAAAGTCACAGTCTATGGTTTGACAGAGAGATTCGTATGTTTTGAGGGCGTCTTGGTTGGCAAGGAAATAGAGTTTGGCTTTTTCTGCCCCGATGCTTTTTAGCAGTTTGTGGTAGATAAGATTGTGTTGGGAGGTAATTTTTGCAGTAGTATTTTGAGTGATTCCTGAGCAGATGGTTTGTCCTTCTGCTAAAAGGTAACGGATACCTTTTTGATGCAGAAAATAGGCACATAAAATACCTGTAATGCCGCCTCCGATAATAAGAACATCGGTATGGGTGTCACCTTCTAGAGAAGGGAAGTGCGGGAGTATAGTGTGGTCTGTCCAAATTGAATTCATAGAATATCACCTTTCTGGTTTTTATAGTGGATTTTATGCAAAATAAAAGTTTTATTTATTTTGTGCAGTTTTGGGGTAATTATTCTTTTAGGGGTTTTAAGAATTTGGGGAGTGGAAGGAGGGGACGCTAGAGAGGAGAAGTCTAATTGGATTGCTGCTCCGCTCTCCAGAAAGAGAAGTTCTAAGGATTCTGATTTTGGTGCATCCAGCCGGACGGATCGGCACGCAATTCGCCTCTGCAGGAGGCTAAACACGTGCCTTTTTCGGGCACAAGTGCCCTCAAATCCTAGAGATCGACAGAAGCCTAAGAACTTCTAACTTTCTTCCGAAGTCACTGCAATCCAATTAGACTTCACCTCTCTGGCTGGGCATTGGCTCTGGTGGTAGAAAAACAAAAAGTGGGCGAAGTTTTTTTAGTAAGTTGTAGTAGTATGTTGAGTTTTTTTATTTTTTTCTGCAACGAAACGGAAAAAAATGTGATATAAGGTATAAGGAGGTGGGAGGTGAGAAAGTGAAGGATTCCTATGATAATCATATTGATATGGAGGAAGTTTATCAGGAGTACGCCAGTTTGGTTTATCGGTTTTTATATTCTTTTACAAGGGATAAGGAATGGTCTCAGGAATTGATGCAGGAAACGTTTTTGCGTGCAGTTACGGCTATTTCCCGATATGATGGTTCTTGTAAACTTTCTGTATGGCTCTGCCAGATTGCAAAACATATTCTTTGGCAGGAAATTCGGAAAAAGAAACATATGGAATTAGTAGAGTTAGAAGATACGCTGCCCGATTTAACAGCCTCAGACGGAGAAACAAGTGTATTAAGTAGGGAAAATAAAATGGAATTATATCAGGCAATTCATCACTTGTCTGAAACGGAAAGAGAGGTAATTTTATATCGAATAACTGGAGAACTCTCTTTTCGGGAGATAGGAACAATTTTTGGAAAAAGTGAAAACTGGGCAAGGACGATATTTTATCGGGCAAAACAGAAGATCAGAAAGGAGTTGGATCAGAATGGATAATCGTTATTCTTGTGAAGTGATTCAGGATTTAATTCCTGGATATATTGATCAGGTATTAAGTGAAACAGGGACAAAGGTAGTACAGGAGCATTTAGAAGACTGCAGCGAGTGCCAAAAGGTTTATCAGGAAATGAAAGAAGGAGAGAAGAGAGTGACAGCAAGGGAACAGATCGTATTGGACGGATTTCGAAAAATACGAAGGCGGACAAAGATTTTGAAACTAATTGCAGGAATATTTTTTAGTCTGTGTCTGGCGGGAGTAGGATATGTACTGCTGATTTGGTATGTAATTGGAGAACCTGTTGTAACCAGTCAGATTGTTGTCTCGGAAGTCATTTATCAGGAGGAAGATCAAAGCCTTACTGTAAAAGGAGAATTGTGTAATCCTTCTTACCGTGTAAGTCGTGTGGTTTGGGAAGAAGATGAGCACACAGGAGGGGAGGTCAATATTGTTGTATATATGGCAGAAAAATTACCGTTTTATCATGGCAGGAGTGACTTTACTGTTACAATTCCTAATATGGAAGATGCAAGTGCTTATTTGGCTTGTCCAAAGTATGATCGGCAGGAAATCTATAATTGGAGTCAGGATCATTTCTTAGAATTATATGCTTTGGAGGAGAAAATATATGATTCTGTTCCAGAATTGGACAGGGAAAGAGATGTAATGATGTTTTCAGGAATTTGGGAAAGAGAGGGTAAAAAATGGGCAACTTATAGCGTGGATCATTTATTTGGAGAGGATGTTTGGCATCAATATTTTAATGGACAGTTAATTATGCATGGAGATATCAAGTTGGGAGATTTTAAGATGTGGATAACATGGGAAGAACCTCACGAAATTTTAGTGTATGATTGTCAAACATTTGAATATAAAAAAGACACCTCTGTTGTTTCAGAATATATAGAGGCTCTGGAGGAAAAAGAAATTTTTATGTCAGAATAAAAGTAGATAAAAAAATTCAAAAGAGAATAGAATAGGTAGGAAATCAATACTGCGAGAAGTAGGAATCTGTTTTCTATTTATTCGAAAAAACGCATGACAGGAAGAATATAGGAGTGTTTTTGCCTAGTGTTCTCCTGTTATGTTCTTTTTGATTTTAACCTTATCAAGGAAGTCCCCCGCTTCTAAGCCGCCAAGGCGAAAGCGGTGGGTTGGGACTTCCTTGTTTCAGTGGGAGTACAGACTCCCACTGAAAAGCTGCGATAACAGCTATGAGGTTATGAGCAAGTAGCGAAGCGGATTGCGAATATCCGATTTGACTAATTTTTCCTAACTGCTTTTATTTTAAAGTTTATATGGTAAGAATTTCTATATCATAAGGCTTTAAATCTACTTGGAATGTTTTTCCTTCTAAAGTCTGAACAGAAGTTTTCTGCATGTCTCCGGTATTATTAATAAAAACGATTTTTTGGCTTGCAGGATAGTATGCACATTCTGTCATAGGATTCGAGCAGATATAGGATTGAATGGCGTCTTCTTTTTGAGCGGCATAGAGAATAGCACGCAGGAAAAGTCTGGTATTTTCTATCCCATATTGATATCCAGACAGATAGACGGCACGTCCTTTTCCAAAACAATGTCCGGTAATAATAGGAGTATGATTAACTTCAGCAAATACGTTTACTTCTTCATTTAATACAAAGATTCCATCACAGACAGGCAGCGTAATAATAGGATTTTCTGCTGTAATAAAAGAATCTGCCGTTACGGAATACTGATATTTTCCAAGGCATTTTTTTGTACCTAAGTCTTTATCGACTCCAAGGATCGGGGCTAACTGGAAGAACTGACTGGAGAAATCACAGGCAGAAGGTTCATGGACGCCGATAAATCCTCCTCCATTTGCAACAAATTCTGTAATCTTTTCTATAATCGTTTCTTCTTTCCAGTAATCCCCGCCGCTCCATGCACTGTTTAAAGTTCCGGCATTAATAATAACAGCCGTATCTTTTGGAATACCAGATGTCTGAATATCTTCAAAACTTTTAAATTCAATTTCAAAAGGAAGTCCAGACAGGGATTCTAAGATATTAATTAAATCCACCTCTGGATGTTCATGCAAATGTCCAGAACAAGTCCAGGAACGCAGCTTTCCCCATGCGGTTAAAATTACAATTTTGCCCGGAATACAATAAGGCTTGCCGGATTGGTGAAAACTTTTCAACAGACGAAATTCATCTGTTACTTTTTCAATATAGTCACAGAAATCAGGAAATGGTTCAATAAGATGTAAATATCCGCCTAGACCGATTCGATCAACTGGTTTTCGAAGCAGAGCACGTCTTACATTCTGCCAGAATTTCTGTGCATCTAATTTTGGATTTCCCCCAGGGGCAAAAGTTGGTTCTCCAGAAAGACCTGTTGGGAACAGATAGGGATGCAGACGTAATTCTCTGGTTTCAATTCCCTGTGCACCGGCACAAAGCCGTGCCTCAAAACCACTGAATACGCATTTAATTAATCCGTCAAAACCAAATTCGGGAAAGCGTGTTCCATAGGGTTCCACTCCTATCCAGCTGTCATCATAAAAGACATATGCTTTTTTTCCGTAGCGGTGTACTAAGTCCACACATTGCTTTCCAAAAGAAACAACAAATTCATTAATAAAGTCCATCCAATCACGATATTTTTTAGAAGGGACATTGTGGGTTTGATTATAGTTTCCGTTATGAATAAAATCTTCTGAAGTCATTTTATAGCCCCTTTGTTTTTCAAATTCACGGAGGGCAATCGGATTCACCGTAAAATCATAAGAACCCCAGTCACTAAAGATATCCCGGCAGTTCTTTTTATCACTCCAAAACCATGCAAAGTTATAAAACATAGAAGTAAAGCGTACTACAGTAGTAGCAGGATGAGAGATGCACCAATTTTCTAACCAGCTTAGGATCTGTTTTTGTGCTTCAGGATAGCGAGGTTCGATTGCCATCAGATGTTCTTTTTCGCCCCAATTATTAGTAATATGATTATACATAGAAATCTCTTCCCAAAGCCGGATTGCTAGAAAATTTACAGTATAATAATGATATTTTTTTGTATTCTTTATGGTAACAAGACCAGAAGAGGCATGAAACTCCCAGTCAGACAGAGGGACTTCTTTCTGCGTGGTACGATCGAATACCTGCCAGAATTCTTTTGCATCAGTATGGGTATCAATGGTGAACTGTTCGGTAAAAAATCCTTTTAGCGGAGAGATGGTTACGGTATCTCCCTCTGCCATAACCGGAAAACTCATTAAGAAATTTTGTTGCAGTTTATCCTTATTTTGTTTTGCCCATTCATTATCAGAGCGAATTAGGCAGATAGTGGAATAAATGCCGTAACCGGAATTTATAATTTCATCAGAAAGCTGTGTACCATCGCTGTCACGGATGACATCAGCCCCCCATTTTTCTGCCATTTTTAAAGTTAAAGCTTCATAACCGGATTCTCCGGGTAATGTAAAACTGTCTCGTTTCAGTTCTCCCATAGAAAGTACCCTCCTATTAATGTGAATTTTTGTGTATTATTATGTATTTTTACTATAGTCTATCGAAAAAACCACAGAAAAACAATGTGTTTTTTCATCAGAAAAATAAATATTCCAGAAAAATATGACATTACAGCCATCCTTTATACTCCTCTATAATACTGACAGCCCCTTGTTCTGATTTTCCTTCAGAAAACAAAGTTTGTTTTCTCCATTCCCTTGGTGCTGCTCCCATTGCCTTTGAAAAGCAGCGGTTAAAACTAGAGATAGTATGAAAACCGACTTGTTCTGATATATAAAGAATCGATTCCTGTGTAGTTTTTAGTAAAACACATGCTTTATTGATTCTTGTATTATTGACAAATTCCAAAGGGGAAGTTCCCATTGTCTGCAAAAAAACACGGCGAAAATGAGTTTCACTTAAATGACACAGTTCAGCGAGCTGGTCGATAGTAAATTGATTCATATAATTTTTTTCTATAAAATCAAGTGCCGGGGCAATCATCAGTGTAGATTCCGAAGCAGCAACAGTTCGGCTATCTGCCGGATTTTCTTGAATTCTCAGTATTTCCAGCAAAAGATTAAGAATAAAGGAACGAACAGAAAGTTCATACTGAGGGGGCTGATCCCTCAACTCCTCAAAAGTATACTGGACAAGAGAAGCCAGCTTCGGGTAGTCGCTTCCATGAAAAATATATTGAAAATCCGGGATATCTGCAATAGAAAGACGAGGAAGCAGCAATCTTAACGGAGGAATATCCCAAAATAGACTATCTGTATCAATAAAAATATAACTCCATAAGCTGGCACAGCCTTTTGTACTATAAGTAGTATGGGGAAGATTTTTTGGAACACAGACAATATCACCAGCATGAAATTCTAAAGGTATCCCTTCAAATTCCATAATACCAGAATCACTATGACAGATGCCCAGTTCTAAGCAGTTATGAAAATGAAGTCTGCCGCTTTTTTGATCGGAGATATGCCAGCGATCCCCTGTTAAAAGCAGAACAGGAAATTCCACTGGAAGAGTATAGGGACGATATTCGGTTATAGGATGTTTTTGTTTTGCCATAGATACCTCCTTTACATGGTACAGTTGGTACAATTTTATTATAACGAAAAAAGTATGCAAATTCAACCATCATTTTTGGAATAAATAGGTAAAAACTAGAAAAAAATAAAAAATATTCAAAAATTAACCAAAATAGACAAGGAAATAGTAACAATAAATGGTTGATTTTGCTAAGAAATAATAACAATAAATAATTGAAAAAATAAATTTTATCCCAATAAATTTGATAAAAAAGAAATTCACAACTCCATATTGAGAGTCAAATCGGATATTCGCAATCCGCTTTGCTACTTGCTCCTAACCTCATAGCTG
>CAJUEI010000080.1 GCA_910585255.1 uncultured Lachnospiraceae bacterium | reverse complement strand
GAAGCATTAGACTTTCTTACTTTTCGGAGAGCGGAACAGCAGGAAGCAATCTCTTCCCCGCTCTGGCGTCCTCCCCACTCCGGCGTCCTCCCCACCACCACCACCACTTCACTCCTCAATCTCCAAAGTAGCAGTAGCGATTCCACTTGTTTTTATCTGCTCCCCTTCCCCTCCTCCTTCTATCCATTCTTCACTATAAATCGAAATCTTCCCTATCCCAACGCTTGAATCTGCAAATGCCCCGCAAGATCGCTTCCATCCACTCTCCCCCACTTCCCACTTTTGAACATGCTCACATGCAAATCCATTTTTTATTACAAACCTAATCTCATTTGTTTTACTTTTATAAAAGAATACTTCTTTCGGTTCAAATGAGGTTGCAAATTCCCCACTCTTTTTTAATTCCCACTTTTCTTCTTTCTCTCCTATTTCTTTTACCCAAATCTCATACTCCCGAATATCGCCTCTATGATCTCTGCGATTCTGTATAGGAAAATAGACAAACCCATGCACCCAAATCGGTCTTTCCCACCGTATCCGAATATGCAGCGGAAATGTTACTTCTTCTAACTCCAATCCATTCTCCATATTGACGGAAATACAATTCCGGCAATCTACTTTCGGCAGTTCCTCAATCCAGCAAACCGCCTTTAATTTCCAAAGAAGGAGGGTATCCTGATACCAGGAAAATGCTTCCTCTTCCTTCAATCGAATTTTAGGATGAAATGCTTCTGATCTGAAATACTGCAGAAGGGACTGTTGAAGCTGTGCCCGCTGCGGAGCTTTTTCCCAACCTTGTTCTAAATTGCAGCCTGATAAAAGCAGTCTTCCTTTTCCCACTTTTGCTTCCAGCAGCAATGCCATCTTATAACTTCGATTCCAATCATCAATAACCTGTACCAGCGGAACTAAATCTGAACGAATTCGCTCTAAATTAATTCCTCTAGCTCCTTCTAGAATTCCTGCCCACTGCCATTGCTGATAACTTTCTGTAGGAAATTCAGAAAATGCCGGATGATCTTTTTTACATAAAATTCCAAGTCCCCGATCCCATCTAGGCCCCATCTGTGAATTCCAAAATACTGACTTGGAATTTAATGGCGGACATTTATAAGAAAAATCCGTAAAAGACGGAGACAGAAAAACGGTTTTTCCCTGCTGAAGTGCTTTTTTTGCCTCTCTTACATCTGTTAAAATAAAATCGTTTTCTTCTACAGAAATAATTCCGTTCGGGAACTTTTCTTTTTGTTTTAGAAAAAAGGAGGTCGGCTGATACACCCAAAAATCCCAGTGATTTTGCAGAATTTCTCCTTTTTCTTCTAATATCAGCTCTATCCGATACTGTGCCGGAGCAGCCAATTCTGCCAGTGAGATCTGTATCGTTCCCAATGGAATATTTTTTCCAAGCGGAATCTCTTTTTGGCATAATGGTTCTTCTCTTAGAAGTGTCTCTCCTTTTTTTAGTCTCCATCTGACAATGACTTCTTTTTTTGCAGCTTTTCCAAAATGGGCGATTTCTGCCTTTCCTTCTAATGTTTCTTCTGTTGTAAAAATATATTTGGGTATCCGCAGAAGCAAAACGGTTTCATTGCAGAATTCCCGAAATTCTTCTGGTTTTATATATCCTTTTTCTTCCCAAAAGGCATCTAAGACCCCAATCCATGCCCCACCCTGTCCTAAATAGTCATGCAGATCCAGCAGTTCAAATCCATATAGATGCGGTGTTCGAAAATTTGCTTCTAAATCTTCTTTATATAGTGCTGTCTGAAGATGTCCCGAAGCAAAAACAAATTCTTTATTTTGTGAAAGTACGCCTTTTTTCTCTGCCTGTGCCCGAAATACTTTGTAATTACTTGGCTGCATATATCCGGTAAATTTTTCGATAATCGAAAAATCTGGATAAGAACACCACTGTCCCATTTCATGGCAGATTACCGGACAGCAGACACCTTCTAAAGATGGGGCATAGTCTTTTCCAAACCAGCCGGACTGATTTCGAATCGTTCCCCCCGGATAAGGGCCAAAACCAGAACGGTGAAAATAGAGATAGTCTGGTTCTTCAATTTCTTTTGGTTTCATTGGGTAAGGCCAGCCAGATTGTATCGTATAAAGCCGTCTGTTGTCCCGGCTGCGGAAATCTGTCAGCCATTTTTTTAACGGATTCCACCAGTCTCCTGCTGGTTCATTAGACGGAGAAAATAATAGAAATGAGGGATGATTGCCAAATGCTGCAAGTATCCTTTCTGTCTCTTGATATAAAATCTGCTGCATCGTAAAATTTGTTTCTTTCTCTTCTTTTGGTTCTGTTTTGTTTTCTTTTGTTTCTTGATCTGAGAAATAATTCCACATTCCACACTCAATCTGAAGATAAAATCCTATCTCGTCTGCTGCTGAAAATGCTGCTTTTGGAGGACAATAGGAATGAAACCGCATAAAATTCATTCCCCATTTTTTACAGATCTGAAATATTCGTTTCCACTCTTCTTTTGTTGTTGCAGGATATCCGGTAAGCGGAAACTCTCCGCCAAAATGGGTTCCCCTTAGATAAATAGGGCGTCCATTGATAAAAAATCCGTCCTCTTTTGCTTCCATTTTACGAAATCCAAAAGATTCTTCTATTGTCTGTATGGTTTCGCCGCATTGGCACTGTATGGTTATCTTATTTAAGTTTGGCTGATACTCATCCCATAGAGGCTCTTCTTTTGTATATAGATATTCTATCTGACAGATTTTTCTTTCTTTTGGCAAAAGAAGGACGCTCTTTTTTTTGTTATTTGGGTTTGTTATTTTATGATTTTGATTTTCTATTTCGTTATTTTGGGTTGTTATGGTTATTTCTGCAGTTTTCTTCTCTGAAGTAAGATTTTGCAGTACGATTTCTATTATTGCTTTTTTTATCGTGATATCCCACCAAATTCGGTTTTCTAAAATTGCTGCATCTGGCAGTCTTTTTATTGAAATTTCTCCTGCTATCCCATTCCAAGTGGCTCCTAATGCATCTGAAACGGCATGTCCGTCTGGACGATAGGGATACTGCATAGAATTATCCACTAAAATAGTCAGAAAATGGCTTCCTTTTTTTATATTTCCTAAAAAATAACTATGCGGAGAGCAAAGGGACAGTATGCTTCCCTTTTCTTCTCCATCTACCCAAACAGTTGTTTTCCAATGGGTACATTCCAGATAAAGCTGATACTGTCCCTCTTCGCTTAATTCTATTTCCCGCTGATACCATGCCCAACCTAGATAGTGCCTTGGCGGCTGTGAAAGAAACGGCACATTGACTTCATTCTCCTGTGCCCCTTGGTATTCTTCTCTTAGATACCACATAGAGTCGTGCAGGCTAGAAACCCATGGGGTATCCAGACCAATGGGATCTCCATAGCCTTGTGCCTGTAAAATACCTGGAAGGATAAGTGTTCCCTGATCGCTTTCTTGTTTCTGCTGCCAACGTTCTTTCTGATAATTTTGCAAAATCCCTTTTTTCTTTGGATCCAGCCGAATCTTCCAAAGCCCGCTTAAGTCTTGCTGATTCTGCTTTTGCATGATGATAGTCTCCTATTTTTCTTTGTTTTTGTATCTTCTTTTTCTATCTTTTTTATATTTTATAAGCGGATCTGTTCTCCTCCAGGTATGGCAACAATTTCTTTATCCACACTAAGCCAGACTTTCTGCACAGAAGGATTGTAGACAAAACTCATATCGGCTGCAAATTGAAGTCTGTCAGCGGCTTCCATATAATCTACAATCTGAATATTGGTTGCATACCAAATATCTTCTTTTCCTGATACTAATTTGCAGAAATCCTCTATTAAATCCCAATTTCCTTTATCATCAAATTCATAACTATGTCCCCAAACATACATCATATAAAGGTACTGTGTTTTATGTAAATTTATAAATTCCTGTCCCAATGATAATAAATTATGGTTGTGATGGCAGGTTGCTTTCCACTCCAGATAATTTTTCGGCAGTTCAAAATTATCTGTATTTCCAACTACACGTGAATATCGAATTCCAAGTTTCGGAAGGACTTCCATAATTTCTTTGCTGTAAGAACCGTTTGGATAGGAAAGCCCTCTTATCGGATAATTCATAATTTTTTCCAATTCTTCCCGATCCATTAATACCTGACGTATTACTTGCTCCATTGGACATCTTGCAATTGTGGGATGTGTATAGGTGTGGCAGGAAACCTCATGTCCACGATATAATTCCTGAAATTCATCTGGTTTAATTCTTCTTTCATCTTGGAATAATCCAGCATTAATATGAAATGTTCCTTTGATTCCATATTGATTAAAAATCGCAACCAGCTTTCTGTCTGCAAGTTTCCCATCATCATAACTCATTGTCAGCACTTTATGTTTTCCTTCTGGAAAGCATGTATAGATTGTTTTCATTTATTTCTTTCCTTTCTAAAAATATTTTTATTGTTATTAAAAATAATTCTTTTGTTGTTGTTTATTTTATGGTTTTATATCACTGTCTTTATTTTATTTATTATATAAAAAGTTTCTTAGATTTACAAGCAAATTCTATAAAATAATAGAATAAATTTCTTCTTATACTCTAAATAACAAATACGTGTGATTTTATATTGATTGAAACTGCCGCTCGATCAAAGTTTGATCATATTTAACGTGCTTGTTATTTATATACAGTTGCAAGCACTTCAACAACCCGCAAACGATTGGTAGTCCCAGCAGCAAATTTTATGATATAACACCAAATTTTATTTTATAACAACAAGTTTTATTTTCTACTATTGCAGCTTGTCAGATGGGGCTTGCACTCCACCTGACACAAAGAAATCCCCCAATCCACTGCTTTCGCCTTCACAACTTAGAAGCGGGTGACTTCCTTGATAGGGTCAAATCGGATATTCGTAATCCGCTTTGCTACTTGCTCATAACCTCATCAAGGAAGTCCCAACCCACCGCTTTTCACCGCTTTTGCCTTAGCGGCTTAAAAGCAGGGGACTTCCTTGATGAGGTTAAAATATTACAATAATAATTTAATGATAAACATTAAATTATTATTGACAGAATTGAATTTTTATGTTATCATAAATCCGAGGTGATTAACGTATGGAATTCATTCAAAAACTCACAAATGAGCGATTTGCAAAACCTGCTGCTCAGCTAATGAAATTTGCTTGTTATTTTTTAATTTGTTTCTATATCCTATGCACCGTCCTTAGTTTTATGGGGCGTCAAACCTTTTTCCTGCATACAAAGGCAGAAACCTTTGAGCGGGCAATTTACGCAGAGGAAAACCATAACTTCCATTCCCGCAGTATGACTGTCTCTATGGGCGATGCGATTCATGTATGGACAAATGAGAATGACCAGATTGATCTATCCATTCAGATAGGACTTTCTCTTATGTATGCTGCTCATACAATTCCTATGATTTTTGCTTATTGGTTTTTAAGCCGTGTATTTTCCAATATCAATAAAGGGAAAATTTTTACAGAACAAAATTCCTCTTACCTGCTTTATTATGGAGTACTCCAATTTTCAGTGGCTGTTTTTGTTCCGTTTATCAAACTATTAATTTGCTGGCTTATCAGCTTTATATCGAATAGTCAGATGTCCATTTCTACCGGACAGGCTATGTTCCCTATGCTTATCCCCAGCATTGCTTTTATTGTAGCTGCATACATTCTCCATTATGGGGTATATTTACAGGACGAGGTGGATCACACGTTATGATTATTATTCGACTTGACCGGGTATTGGCGGACAGAAAAATGCGGCTTAATGACTTGGCTGCCCAAGTTGGTATATCTAATGTCAATCTCTCTTACTTAAAAACAGGAAAAGTGAAAGCTGTCCGATTTAGTACGTTAAATGCAATCTGCAAAGTTTTAAAGTGTCAGCCAGGGGATATTCTTGAATATATCGAGGAAGAAGATTAAAAATTTTATATCTTTGAAATATCTTGTCTCAAAGCCGGGACGGCACTGTGAAAAGTGCCGCCCCTTTTTTCTGCCTAGTGTTATCCTTGCTGATATTTCTAAACAGAGTTATAATGAATGTAACGGTAATGGGATAGGGAAAAAGCAAATGGCAAGATAAAAAGACCTGAAAAACAGTCTGTATTTTAAAATAAGCAATCTCCGTCTGACAAGTTGCGATAGCAGCATAGGATTATGAGGAAATAGTGAAGCGGATTCCGACTAAAGATTCCAGTATTTTTTAAATACTAAAATATAAAATAAGGATAGATGCCAGAATAAACAAGAAAGGGATTAAAAAAATGAAACAGCGAATATTGATAATAGATGACGATATCGATTTATGCAGACTGCTGAAAAATAATCTAGAACAAGAGGGATATTGTGTCTGTACCTGTTACAACGGGGTTATAGGACTATGTGAATTTCAAAAAAATAATTATCAGCTTGTAGTTTTAGACATTATGCTTCCGCTGAAAAACGGATATGAAGTATTGTCAAAAATCAGAGAAAATAGTGTTATTCCTGTTTTAATGCTGACCGCTAAGGACAGTGAAGGAGATAAGGTATCCGGGTTAAGAATGGGAGCCGATGACTATTTAACAAAGCCATTTTCCAATAGTGAATTTCTGGCAAGAATAGCCTCTCTTTTACGGAGATATACTATTTTTAATCCATCTAATCATTTGGAACAATCGATTGCTGTCGGCGGACTGGTAATAAATTCTTCTAGGCGTGAAGTTCACAAAGACGGCGTATTGCTTGAACTAACGGCAAAAGAGTTTGATTTACTTTTCTTTTTTGCAGAAAATCCCGGAAAAGTTTTTACCAAAAAGCAAATTTATCGTGCCGTTTGGAATGAGGAATATGCTTTTGATGACAATAATATTATGGTTCATATCCGCAGGCTGCGAAAAAAAATTGAGGATAACCCGGAAAACCCAAACTATATTTTAACCGTATGGGGTGTAGGATATAAGCTAAGTGGTGAAATAAAATGATATTTGTTAGTATTATTTTGGTCTTAATCTGTATAGGAGAATCCATTTATATTTTTCGTATTCGAAAACAGTTGACAGAATGGCTTCTGTTTTTAAAAAGCCTGCATCTGGCACCCAAACAATATTCCTTTATAAAAGGAAATGCTATTCTTGCAGATATTAATTTTGAATTAAATCGTATTTTAGAGGAAAGCCGTAAGCAATTTATAAAATTACAGAGGGCGGAACATGCCAATCAACAATTATTAACCGATTTATCGCATGATGTTCGGACTCCGCTGGCATCTTTAATAGGATATTTAGAAGCTTTAGATTCTCAAAACACAAAAGAACAAAAAGAATATATTCATATTTCTTATAAAAAAGCATTAGATTTACAGGAACTAATTGATATGCTTTTCCAATGGTTTAAATTCGTTTCTAAGGAACAAATCTATCATAAAAAAATCTACGATATCAATGAATTAACACGGGAAATCATCATTGAATCTATTCCAATATTAGAAAAAAAGCAGATTTCTTTTGCAGCAGATATCCCTGACGAGGAATGGTTTGTAAAAATAGACCGAACGGCATATACAAGAATTATAAATAATCTTTTAAACAACGCCGTTAAACACGGAAACGGTTCCTTAATAGAAATGGAAATAAGAAAGTTAGAAAATAAAATACTCCTTTCTGTCTCAAATAACGGAACTGCTATTCCTAAAAAAGAACTGCCGTTTATCTTTAACCGCTTATATAAATGTGAACCTGCACGTTCTGAAAGCGGAAATGGATTAGGACTGGCAATTGTCAAAGAGCTTACAAATGCCATGTCTGGAGAGATAACCGTTCAGAGTATCCAAGGAGGAAAGACTACATTTTATTTAGAATTTCCGCTTTTTGTAAGGAAAAATTAAGATTTGATAAAGGGGTGTGTCAGAACTTACTGGTAGAATAAAAGACAGGAGGTGCTTATCAGATGAATCATGAGAATCGTAATATCCATATTAATGATGTAACTTATATAATAGAAACAAAAGATTTATGTAAAGTATATCAAAATCATTCTGTAGTAAATAATCTAAATCTTCATATCCCAAAAGGACAGATTTATGCCCTTTTGGGAAGAAACGGTGCCGGAAAAACAACAACTATGAAAATGCTGCTGAATCTTGTTCAGCCCTCCAGCGGAAAAATTTTTCTTTTTGGCAAAAACAGTTCTGATTTTAATAAAAAGAATTACCATCGGATTGGATCAATGATTGAAGCTCCCGCCTTTTATGAAAACTTAACCGCAAAAGAGAATCTGGAAATTTTGGCACGGCTTCGAGGGAGACATCGTAAAGATACCATAGAATATGCCCTTTCTATTGTAAACCTAGAAAAAGAACATAAAAAGCTGTTCCGTGAATACTCATTAGGAATGAAACAGCGTTTGGGATTAGCCGCAGCTATTATGCATGAACCAGAATTGCTGATTCTAGATGAACCTATGAATGGTCTGGACCCAATCGGCATATATGAAACCAGAAACTATCTTTTACAATTATGTAAGGAAAAAGGAACCACCATCTTAATTTCCAGTCATATATTAAATGAAATCGAACAGATTGCAGATGTAATAGGAGTCATAGAGAAAGGAAAACTTTTAGAAGAAACAAACCTGCAAAAATTATATCAACACAGACGCAGATATGCAGAATTTGAAGTATCAGATGTAAAGAAAGCAGCCCTTATATTAGAACATTTCTTTTATATTTCAGATTATACAATAATAGGAAACAGCCTATTGCGGTTATATGAAAAAATCGACAGCAGAGCAGATATCAACCGTCATTTTGTAAAAGAAGGACTTGCTGTTGCCAATATAAGTGTTCACACAGGAAAATTAGAAGATTATTTTACCGAGTTAGTAGGAGGTGATGAAATTGGCTGATATTGTATACTGTGAATGGATCAAGTTAAAACGTTCCAAAATTATTTTAATCGGCGTTTTAGGTTCCTTAATTGTGCCGTTTTTAGTTATTATCAATAATATTCGGATTAGTCTTTCAAATTCAGCAGCTTCCTTAAGCCTTAGCTGGATCTATGAAGATACGATTATGTTTCTTATGCTGCTGTTTGGACCCCTTATTCTAACAGTCACTGCATCCTATCTGATAAGCAGAGAATATACTGAAAAAACCTTAAAAACCATTTTTGTTGTCCCAATCAAACGCAGCCAATTTTTAATAGGCAAATTTATGATACTTTTTATTCTTGTCTTATTATTCATGATTCTCTCTTGGTTAGACATTATGATAATATCCATAATTTGCAGCCTGTTTTTGAATATTTCACAGATTACGCTGCTATCCGCAGCTTCTATTTTAATACAGATGCTCAAAGGCGGTATATTATTATTTACAACACTTACTCCTTTTGTATATCTTACTCTATGTACAAAAGGAACAGTCGTACCTTTTATCGCTATAGCAGTAATCAGTTTATTAAATGTCGTATTATCTGGTTCACCAATAGCAGGATTTTATCCATGGACTGCAACTTATCTGCTGCTGACAGGCAGACTAGAACAATCGGGATGTCCTATTTGGTTTCAAATCTTACTTATTTTATTTTTATGTACATTTAGTATAGGTGCAAGTATACTAAAGTTTCAAAAAAGAGATATTATATGAAATTTATAATATATTATTATTATAAATAACTTTATCGAATACACTCTAGCTATATTAAGAGAGGAAATAATCCCCCTTCCTCTCTCTATCTAGCATCTTCCTTCTCTAATCCTATTCCATCTTCATCCCGTGATCTCTCCCGCCAAATCCCCCTTTCCCCATCTCCGATACATTCCCCAAAACAGTAACTACATCCGACAAAACAACACTCTGTTCCTGCATCCTATCTACCCATACCGTATAAGAATCTCCCGCCTTCAGCTCCTCCGAACTAAATAGAAGAAAATTATACTGCTTTTGCGGCATATAGGACAATATCTCTGCCCCAGAAGCATCCTGAACCGCAATCTCACTTCCTGCCTTTTGTACTGTATCAAAATAAACCGCTATACTATACTGAGATGAACCAGAAGAAGTTACCTGTGCCATTGCCCGATTTCCTACTCCAACCAAAATACCCCCATTGATCTCAAATGTTCCATCATAATCCAGTGCACTGTCACCGCCGCTCTCTGTTCCATCTATCTGAACTGTCCCTCCATTCATTACCATACTTCCATTTACATCAATCCCATCCCCCTCTGCATTGACATAAATAGTTCCTCCATTGATCTCCAAATACCCTCCGCTTGACTGATTTCCCATTCTTCCCCCGCCTCTGTCATTTCCCCACTCCTTCTGAAAAACCGGCGGCTCCTGCATATTCCATTCCGCTTCCCTTCTCTCTCCTTCCATCCGCTCTGGTTTCTCCAACAGCTTATCTCTCTCCCCTTCCATCCGCTCCGATCCCTCCAACGGCACCTCTCTCTCTCCTTCCATCTGCTCCAGGCTCTCCAGCGGCACATCACTATTCGAATTCTCTATTGCATACCCCGCTGCATTAATTCCATCATCCGATGCATATAAACAAATCTCACCACCATTGATATAGACGCAGGCACCTTCTATTCCCTCATAGCTTTCTGTAATCGTAATCTTTCCTCCCTCTATCGTCAGATCCGACTCGGCATGAATTGCATCATCTCCTGCCGCTATCGTAATATCTCCCCCTTCAATCCTGACCCATCCCACTTCTTTTCCATCTTCCTCTACCAAAGCTTCATTCGAAGATTTTATTCCGTCATCCTCTGCATTGACCAAAATCGTTCCGCCCTCTACCGTCAGAGAATCCTTTCCCTTAATCCCCTGATGTGCAGCATTTACCGTAAGAATTCCCCCAGTAATCTTTAAATCATTCTTACAGACAATGCCATCATAATAATTGGCATTTACCGTCAAACTTCCAGTTCCCTTAATCGTTAAATCATCCTTTGCAAATACTGCAGCATCCGGCTCTGTCTCCCCGTCTTCAAACAAATACTGTTCCCCATCTGATATCTGATTCACCGTCCCCTCAGCCAGATAAAATATGGTCTTATCCGCCTGTATAATATAGACCGGTGAAGCATCTTTACAAGAAATCTGTGCTCCATTCCAAACCAAAGTAACCTTATCCGTCTTAGAAGCATCCACTACAATCCGCCCATTCTCCAAAACCCCGCTAATTACATATGTTCCTCCGGTTGTAATTGTCACCGTTGTTCCCTTTACCATAGCCCCATAAGCATTTGTAAAAATCTCTTCTCCGTTAAACGTAATCTCCTGATAGTCTTCCCCCTTCCAACTATCCGCTTCCTCTCCCTCTTTGCTCTGTTCTAAACGAGTTTCAGCAGAAGAAGTCTCACTTGCAAAATGAACCGGCACACTCTGACATCCGGTTACTCCAGCCACACAGGCAAATACCGTAACTACTGCAATTCCTTGTCTTATACTCTTTCGATTCATCATCTTTTCTCTTCCTTTCTGTCAACTGCTCCCCCTTTGCTTCTCTTTATTTTTATCACTTCAATATGACAGACAAGTGAAAACTATCTGATGATTCGATTAGATTTCTCTTTTCTATGCTTTAATCCAATTCCGCTTTAAACTCCGTCCAAATCCGCTCATGCACCTCATTGGCAGCACTTCCGACCTCCATAATAAACTCCCCATCTGCTGCCTCCTTTGGCAATGCCAAATTCTTCTGCATCTCTTCCGAAAGATAGGGCACTGCCTCCCGATTGGTACAGACATATCCAATATACTCAAAACACCGTGCCGAAACCTCCGGCCGCAAAATAAAATCAATAAAAGCTTTTCCCGCCTCTTCATGCGGTGCCTGAGAAGGCATAAACATCGCCATAATTCCAAATCCAAGTCCCTCTTTTGGATAAACCACCTTTAAATCAGGACGTGCCGACAGTGCAAGTGTCACCTGGGACGTATATAAAAATCCTGCTGCAGCTTCCCCGCTTATCAGATAATCCTGCGTATTACTGTCACTAATTAACCGCACATTCGGAGCCAATTCCTTTAATTTTTCTCCCGCTTCCTCCAACACCTCCAAATCCGTTTCATTAAAAGATTTTCCCATCGTCTTAAGCACCATTCCATTGATTACCCGATAATTCCCAATCAAAGCCAAATTATCCTCCAGCACCGGATTCCAAAGATCCTCATACCCTGTAATCTCTATTCCCACCAATTCAGGATCATAGACAATCAAAGGAATCCCCGCTCCATACGGAACACTATACTCATCTGCCGGATCATAAAACTGTCCCAAAAACGCCTGATCCACATTTTCTAAATTCAAAATTTTCTCTTTATCCAGTTTCTGCACTAACCCTTCCTGAATCGCCAGCTCAATAATATAATCATCCGCAATTACCACATCATACTCTCCCCCCTTAGCCGTCTCCAATTTTGCCAGCATATCCTCGTCATAATCAAAATTTGCATAATGGATTCGAACACCATACTCCTCCTCAAATTCACTTAACACCTCCTGAGGAAACATCCCATCCCAAGTAAACAAATTCAGCTCTCCGCCAATCTTCTCCCCCTGTTCTTCAGAAATAACCTTCTCCTCCAAATCACCAGCAAAAGAACTCTCCTCCTGCTTCTCTCCGCACCCGGTCAATCCAAAAACCATAAAAACCGCCGCCAAAAACCACACACCCTGTTTCCCTTTTTTCAAATTCTTCACCCTAAACTCTACCTCCATCTCTTCTCAATAAACTACCCATTATCTAAATCAGTGACCTTCATCCCATAGGCAAGCCTATGGGTTTTTCGCTACGAATTTATAACCCTCCTCCCCCATACCCATAACCTACCCTCCAAAACACAGCTTCAAACAACCTATAAATAATTCCCTTATCCTATCCGCCACACTCCTCCCACTAAAATATTCTTTCCTAGATTGAGAAACAAACAGCCGAGAGCATGGAGGGAATCTCTGCAGGGGTATTGCTTCCCGCCGGCACTTAGATGCTGTCTTTCAGCATCTTATGTGCCCGCTGCGAGGAAGCCTTAGTGCAAACGGCCCCAGCAGAGAATCCCTCCATGCTCTCAGCGTCCCCTCCCCTATAATTGGATTCCATGCAATAAGCGGTTACGAGAATCCCCCCATGCCCTCAGCGTCCCCTCCCCCCATCTCTTATTCTCCCATTCTCTTCCTCCGCACCAACGAACTAACCCCAATCACCACTCCAGTCCCCGCTAACATCACAACCGAAAGTGCATTAACCTCAGGCGAAACCCCATTTTTCATCTGCGTATAAATCTTAACCGGAAGCGTATTCGTAGTAGCCCCTGTTACAAAAATACTAATCACCACATCATCAAAAGACATCGCAAATGCCAACAGCATCCCCGATACAATCGCCGGAGTGATCAAAGGCAGCGTCACCGTAAAAAACACTCTCCCCTCTCCTGCTCCAAGATCCCTTGCCGCCTCCTCCAACGCCCGATCCATCCCAACCAGCCGGCTTCGAACCATAGTAAACACATAAGGAATACAAAAAGCCGTATGTGCCAAAACCAAAGTCACCATTCCAAAAGGCAGCCCCAAAAAAGAAAAAAACACCATAAATACCATTCCCAATATAATCTCCGGGATCATAATCGGAATGGTAGAAAAATATGCCATAATCCCTTTACTTTTCCAAGATATCCGCCTCATTCCAACTGCTGCCATAGTTCCAATCACAGCCGCATTCACACAGCTAACCCCTGCCAATACCAAACTGTTTCTTACCGCCTCCCTCATACTTCGATCCCGAAAAAGTTCCCGATACCAGCGAAATGAAATCCCCTCCCAAACCGTTGAAATTTTCGATCCATTCAGAGAATACACCACAATCACCAAAATAGGCAGATACATCACTCCTAAAATAACAGCAAGAAAAATATGCGGCACTTTTATTCTATGTTTCAAAACAATCCCTCCAATTCCTTCACCCCAGCCACCTTTCGATACAATAGCAGCATCAGGGAAGTCAGTATCATAAGTACAACCGAAAGTGCAGCAGCAAACGGCCAGTTTCGTGCTTTCATTAACTGTTCCTGAATCAGATTTCCAACCAGTACAATTTTATTCCCTCCCAAAATATCCGCAACAAAAAACAAACCCATTGACGGAATAAAAGTCAATACTATCCCGGATAAAAACCCCGGCATGGTCAGTTTTAAAGTAACCGTAAAAAACGTATAAACCGGAGAAGCCCCCAGATCCCTTGCCGCATCTACCAGTGACCAATCCATTTTTTCTACACTAGAATAAACCGAAAGAATCATAAAAGGCAGCAGTGCATAAACCATCCCTACTACAACTGCCGGATAAGTATAAAGAAGCCGCAGCGGTTTTTCGGTTAAGTGAATTGCCATAAACAATCGATCCAAAAGTCCATTGCTGCGGAAAATAATAATCCATCCATACATCCGAATCAGTGCACTCGTCCAAAAAGGAATCATTAAAAGTATCATAACCCGGCTCTTCCACTTTTTAGACAGCTTCGCCATAAAATACCCAAACGGATACCCCAAAAGAGCAATGAGTGCCGTACAGATCAATGCCAGTTTTAATGACTCTGCAAATGTATGAAGATAAATAGGCTCCAATATATTTTTATAATTATCCCATGTTACCTCTTTCGTCACACCCCAAATCTCCGCCCGCTGCAAAAAGCTTAACAGCACCATATAGGCAAGCGGCAAAATTACAAATACAATAGTATAAAAATAAAAGGGAACGACTAAAAGCCATGCCCGACTTCTTCTTCTCTTCATTTCACTCTCCATTCCCTAACTTTTATAGTATTCCTCTGCTTCTGTCTCTTCTACTACAACAGCATGTTCCGGCTTCCAGCAGCAGTAGATCCGCTCTCCTAATTTATAAGGGGCATCAATTCCATAACGGCTGACTGTCAATTCACTGCCGTCTGACAGCTTTACTGTCAGTCTTACCATT
>CAJUEI010000079.1:8128-14986 GCA_910585255.1 uncultured Lachnospiraceae bacterium | reverse complement strand
ACAAAATAGAGTTGGTTATCTTGCCTGCTTTCCTTTCTTCTTACTAGGTATCTTTTTCTTGGAGCATCCCAGCCGAATCCTATTATTTTTGAAACGTTTCTAGTTTCTATATCCCCCATTTTTGGAGAACGGTAAAACCAAAATTGGCGTTATGACTTTCTGTAAGGAAGGATTGATTTAACATGTCATTTTATAAAGTCATAGCCACAAGTGGCAACGAGATTGTTAGTTATAGTACCTTTGTACGAAATTCGTTTGAAGTGCCATTTTGTTTTAAACTATCTTTATACCGCAGACAAATTGACCGAGGTTTGAAAAAGCTATCGTATATCTTGAAAAAAGGGGAACTCCTTTTCTACACTCTTTCCTTCCCAAAAATTTATTTATTGTCAAGAAATACGACATTGCTAAATCAAGTTTCCTACTTGACAACAGCTATCAATTGTGCTATTATTTGATTTACGAATATATATTACGAATATTCGCAAATATAATTCAAGAGAAAGGAGAAGTACTATTATGCCGTCAAAGCCAGTCCTTTCGGACACTGATAAAAAAGCAATCCGCAAAAAGCTGGAAGAACTATGCGACAAGGCAGTTATATCTATCGGTACTTTTTATACACTCTACCCGACAAAGGAAGATTTATTCCTTGAAACAATTACAGACATACAAAGGAGGATTTTGCACAGTCCATGAAAAGGCTTTTCCGGGAATATGACAGTAAGCCATTCCTTTATAATGTCAATACGCCGGATTTTTAGTCTTTCGTAACAAAGCTGCTGGAAGAAATAATTAAGAAAATTAAGTTTGACAGTTTCGATTTTTTCAGACAGGTTATTTATGCCGCAAACCCCATCTGAAAATGGAGGAAGCACAGGCGTATGGAATTTTAAGTGCGTTGCTGTCAACAATTAATGCAAAAGAAATCCTTTCCGTCACTTGTGATTATTTCGCCGTTTTCGATTTTATGGTAGATAGCCTTGTGGCAGATATTTTTGAGTAAAGGAGATTTTTATGACAGAGTTTGAGTATAAAACGATAATAATCGACAGCAAGGAAACAGAACATTCCGAAAAATCGTTATTGGATAAGCTGAATCATTACGGTAAGGAGGGGTGGGAATTGGTTAGTTGTTTTTCTTATCCATGTATAGGCAACTCCCAATATTCTCTTATCGGAATTGCACAGAAAGCAATTTTGATATTCAAAAGGCGGCTATGCCCCGAAAAGGGGGCGATAACATGAGTTTTCCAATTCCCGATTTTGTACTCGTTCCGAGTGTGGAAATCATGCGGACCAATTCAATCGTATCATTGATCGTTGGTATCTGTCTTGTGGGTGTGGGATTGCTTTTCTTGTTTCTGAACAAGAAAAAAGAGAAAGAAAAGAAAATTACAGCCCTATGGATTGTTATAGGCGTTGGAGTGTTGCTTATTGTAAATCACGGCATACAGTTATTATTTTAGGAGGAAAAAATGATTAAAGAAGTAAATCGGGCTTGTGAAAAGCTGAATGACACACTGGGAATTTCCGTAGAATTTTCCAATCCGAAAAAGAAAGCGTTAAAAGCGGCTATGATATGTAACTTAGTTGTTGGTGCTGGTTTGGTGGCGGCAGGAATCCTTTTCCCGTCAAAATCTTGTGTGTTATTGGGCGGTATCAGCGTGATTAGCAGCATTGTACTGCGAAAGGAAAGCAAGAATAAAACCTATGAATTATAATAGGAACGGGCAATTTAACCTATCAAGGAAGTAGTGGAGCGGATTTCGGATTTCCTTTGACTGGAACAAAATGAGAAGAAATTGATACAAAATGTAAAATTTATAGATTGTAATAATAGAATCGTTGAATAAAAAATAAATATCAAGATTGGCTAAAAATGGTATTCGAGAAAGTTGTCGAATACTATTTTTTTTTCGCAGATTGTTATAATCTGCGAAATTTTTTGTAGGTAAAAAAATATTTGTTATTACAATTTTTGCAAAAAAATAGTATCTATCTGAGAGTAATTATATCTGTGAAGGGAGAAATTGTCAATAAAATATGAAAAATTTATAAAAAAATTCTATTAAAATGTTATCAAAATTTTATAATTTTATTCTATTATGGGTCAAAAAAGTGGTCAGGAGGAGAAACAATGCCAAGACGTGGTGAAAATATTCGAAAAAGGAAAGATGGACGTTGGGAAGGCAGATATTATGAATTCGATTTAGAATCAGGAAAAAATAAAATACATTCTGTCTATGCGAAAAGTTATGGAGAAATAAAAGAAAAGCTAATTGTTGCAAAAGCATCTACAGAGTGTGGACAGAAAGATTTTACTGCAGAAGAACACTCTAATTTGGAAAAAAAATATTGTTTGGATGGGTTATCGGATACAGAAATTTCTTTTCATGCTGTAGCAGAAGAGTGGTTGAGTATGGTAGAACGAACCAAAAAGTATGCAACTTATATTAAATATCATTTTATTTATAGGAAATATATACAAGAAAAATTGGAGGAATGTTCTTTTTCCAAATTAGAAGAACGTGTTTTGGAAGAAATGTTTCAGAACGATGAAAAGGAAATGCTATCCGATAGTGTAAAAAAGAGTATTTCTTGTGTTTTAAATCAAATTTTTGCGTATGCGGTTTCTCATTATCAGATGAAATTGCTTCGATATTCTTATCCGAAACCAAAAACAGAGAAAAAGCTGGTGGAGGTTCTCAATCAGATAGAACAAACGAAACTATTTCAGTATTTATATAAAGAAATGGATATTTATAAGGCGGGAATTGTCCTTTGTCTTTCTACTGGCTTGCGTTTAGGTGAGATTTGTGCTCTAAAATGGGCAGATATGGATCGAAAAAGAAAGGTCTTATATGTCAATACAACGGTACAACGAATTGTAGTAGAGGGGTATGATACAAAAACGATACTTCTGGAAGGGAAACCAAAAAGTATTTTTTCGAAACGAGAAATTCCCTTATCTGATGAAATGATAACTTTATTGTTGTCTTATGGGAATTGTACCAAAAAGTATGTGATAAATGAGGATAAACCTATGGAGCCAAGAACCTATCAAAATAAATTTCAAAGATATTTACAAATGTCAGGGATTGAAAAGAAAAATTTTCATATCCTCCGGCATACTTTTGCAACAAATTGTATCAATAGTGGGATGGATATAAAAAGTATTAGTGAGATATTAGGACATTCCGATATTAAGACTACGTTAAACTGTTATATGCATCCAACTATAGAAATGAAACGTCAGCAAATGAATTCTTTATCTGCTATTTATGGTCAATATGTGGGTCAGACTGATTGATAAATGTTGAATTTACTGGATAAAAGGATATTTTTTCGCAGATTATAACAATCTGCGAAATCAGAAATCTATGATTAGAATGTACAAAATCAGAAAAATTATGTGAAAGTGTTACTTGATTGTATATAGTAGTTGTAATAAGTGTTAAAAGAGATTAATAATATTCGCATTAATAAAATCGTTTTTAATTGAAAATTCTATCTTAGAAGAAAGAGTATAATGTATAATATTTTTAATAAAAGAGAATGTCATATCAAATCTAAAGATTTCGAGAGATTATTATATATTAGAAGATGAAAAAGGTTTATATAAATAAAAATGAAAAATTTAGGAGGTTGAAAATGAAAAAATATTATAAGAAAAGGTTCGCAATAAGTTTGGTAACTTTGTTAATGTTGGGAACAACTTCTGTGAATGTCAAAAGGGATTACCCAGATAGAAAATTATGCTTTTTCTGATTGTAGTGATCTAACAAAAATAACTTTTTCGGAAAGTCTTATCAGCATAGAAAATGATGCATTTGAAAATTGCAGTAGTTTAACCTATCAAGGAAGTCCCCCGCTTCTAAGCTGTAAAGGCGAAAGCGGTGGGTTTGGGGACTTCCTTGTGTCAGGTGGGGTGCAAGCCCCATCTGACAAGTTGCGATAGCAGCATAGGATTATGAGGAAGTAGCGGAGCGGATTCCGAATTTCTTTTGACCAAATGTAACTTTATCAAGGGGAGTTACCAGTATGAGAAAAGTTGCTTTTCGGGGATGCAGTAGTTTGAAAGACATCACTCTTTCAAAAGGACTTCATTCTTATAGAAGAAGTTATTTTTGATAGATGTACCAGTTTGGAAAGGATTGTTTCCAGGAAACCCTAATATAGCGAAAGGGGCTTTGTATAATTACAGAGAGAAATTAATGATTTACTGTGAAATTGGTTCTTGGGTTGAAGAATATGCATATTTTGATGATATTCCTTATCACTATGTTGATCCTAGTAGTGATTTAGAGCTTTCAGAAAATCAATCATTGGTAAATAATAGTTCAAACTTAAATTATACTGTTACTAATATAAGAACTCTGTTACAGGTGAATGGATCAAGGATAGTGCTGGTTGATGATATAAAAATACAGATAATAGTTACTCTACAAATAAATGGCAACAGATTAATGGCAAGTGATATTTTTTTCAAAAAACGGGTTATATGGCAGTTGGATGGATGTATAATAATCAGAAATGGTATTATTTAGATGAAAATGGCGATATGGCAACTGTCATCAGATGGATATCAGGTAGAACAAAATGGTGCATGGATCGAATAATACTATGGTCTGTTAATTTTTAGAAGACAGGTAATCTATGACTAATTATTAATGCTGGTACATAGAAAGCGTGTTTCTATTACATTTTTTACAAATGATGTTTTATTTGGATATAGCAAATGTTATGAATTTAACAAAGGAACGATAGAAATGAAGTATTTCTTTAAAAAGGATAAGAAAAACATAGGAGGTTAAAATGAAAAAAATTGTAAAAAAGGGGATAGCAATTACTTTGGCTGCGGTATTAAGTTTTGAAGTAATTCCTGTTCATTTATTGCCACTTTATTTTAGGAGTTATGCAAAGACAAGTGAGGAAGTATTTGTTGATGTTGAAATAAATAAGCTTGAAATAGAAGAGGAATTTTATGATAAAAGTTCTTCTACACGCTCTCCGTTATCAGAAAAAATTCTTTTAGGAGAGAAGAGTTATCAAGAGGCATTTTTGCTGCCTGAATTAACAGGAAATTGGAGAGAGGATATTATAGCAGTTGCTGAATCCCAGCTAGGATATGAAGAAGCAGAAGACGGCTCTACTTTATTTGGGGCATGGGCAGGAGATGAAAAGCAGGCTTGGTGCTCAGAGTTTGCTTCATGGTGTGCTTATCAGGCTGGAATTCCAGAAACAATATTTCCAAAAAAAAGAAGTTCACGTGCATTTCATAAGTATTATTCTGAAATAGGACGTTTTTATTTTTTAGAAGGAGGAATTAGTCCAAAGGTAAGCGGCTATGGAAGCAGTCATGCAGAAATGATATCATTGGAGGAGTTGAAACCGGGAGATATTATTTTAAAGGAAACGAATGGAGATTATAGCAATGGAGCAGATCATACCGGATTATTTGTTGGCATAAAAAACGGAAAAATTCTTTATATATCTGGAAATAGTAATGATTCAGTAGAAGAGAAAATTTGTCCAATAGAAACGATTCATGGTATCTGCAAGCCGGATTATGATGGAGAATATAATAAACCGGAACAGCCAGATAACAATAATCTTCCTAATGAAGAAAGTAGCAGTTCCAGTCATGACAGCGATCGAAAATCAAGTTCATTACAACCTGCCTATCAAGTAGGGATACAATCCAGTGGATTTGGAAAGAAGTTTTGGAAAACAGATGGAACTGTTGCAAGGAATGAATGGATTCAGGATCAGAATATATGGTATTATGCAGGAGCAGATGAACTGTTAAAAGTGGGTTGGTTACAGTTGTCAGGGAAATGGTATTATTTATTAGAAAGCTGTGCAATGGCAACGGATTGGCAGTTTGTAAACGGTCGGTGGTATTATCTGGATACAGTAAATGGAGATATGAAAACGGACTGGCAGTGGATCAATGGGAAATGGTATTATTTCGATCCTGCAAACGGAGATATGAAAACCGGCTGGATATATTGGAATAATCATTGGTATTACCTAGATGTAAAAAATGGAGATTGTTTGATTAATACAGTTACTCCAGATGGTTATATTGTTGATGAAAATGGAGTTTGGATTTCATAAAAGTTATGAAAAAATAAAAAAGATTCTGCAGGTTAAAAAAATAAGAAAAACATAGGAGGTTACAATGAAAAAAATTGTTAAAAAAGGGATAGCAATTAGTTTAGCTGCGATATTAAGTTTTGAAGCAATTCCTGTTCATTTGTTGCCATTTCATTTTAGGAGTTATGCAAAGACGAGTGAAGAAGTATTAGTTGATGCTGAAATAAATGAGTTTGAAACGAAAGAGGAATTAGAAGAATATAATAAGAATGATACAATTGATTTTGAGGATAAAATTGTTACAACAAGTATAGAAAGTGATTTTGAAGTCGATGAAAATGGTGTTTTAATTGCATACCATGGTACTGGTGAAAATGTAATAATTCCAAATAGTATTACTTCAATTGGCGGTGGAGTTTTTTATAAATGCAGTTCTTTAACTAGTATAGAGATTCCCAATAGTGTTACTTCAATTGGTTGGGGAGCTTTTTATGAGTGTAGTTCTTTAACGAGTATAGAGTTACCCAATAGTATTATTTCAATTGGTGAGGATGCTTTTTATGAGTGTAGTTCTTTAACGAGTATAGAGCTACCCAATAGTATTACAAGTATTGGTGAGGGTGCTTTTTCTGGATGTAGTTCTTTAACGAGTATAGAGCTACCCAATAGTATTACAAGTATTGGTGATGATACTTTTTTTAGATGTAGTTCTTTAACGAGTATAGAGCTACCCAATAGTATTACTAGCATCGGTGG
>CAJUEI010000079.1:0-8028 GCA_910585255.1 uncultured Lachnospiraceae bacterium | reverse complement strand
ATGTAGTTCTTTAACGAGTATAGAGCTACCCAATAGTATTACTAGCATCGGTGGGTATGTTTTTTCTGGATGTAGTTCTTTAACGAGTATAGAGTTACCCAATAGTATTACTAGCATCGGCTGGGGTGCTTTTGAAGGATGTAGTTCTTTAACGAGTATAGAATTACCTAATAGTGTTACTATTATCGATCATGAAGTTTTTTCTGGATGTAGTTCTTTAACGAGTATAGAGCTACCCAATAGTATTACTATCATCGGTTGGGGTGTTTTTTCTGGATGCAGTTCTTTAACGAGTATAGAGCTACCCAATAGTATTACTAGAATCGGTTGGGATTTTTTTTCTGGATGTAGTTCTTTAACAAGTATAAAGCTACCCAATAGTGTTACAAGTATAAGTGAAGAAGCTTTTAGAGGATGTAGTTCTTTAACTATTTATTGTTATGCTGGTTCTTATGCTGAAACATATGCAAAGGAGCAAAATATTCCTTATAAAATAATTTATTCTAGTGATATACCTGCAGATATTGAAGGAAAAGTTCTTTATATAAACCGTTGTGAGGAAGAAGCACAACAGATTATTTTCGGAGAAATTCCACTTAATGTACCGGGCACAATTTATTCAGCAAAAATCACAGAAGTAACGGATTTGTCATTTTTTGATTCTTTCAATGAGTTATTACATACCTACGCATTAGTAGAAATAGATGATAATGGAAATTTATTGTGGATCAAGCCTTTAGTGAGAAAAGTGGGAGAAATAACATCTGCCAGTTCTTATATGATAGAGATTGATAATACTTCTTATCAAACAAGTTTTGAAGTACTTATGCCAGATTTTTATTTAAATCGTGCTTGTATTTACTATTTGTATGAAGATGTTATGGTGAGAATGAATGTATTGGAACAAAAAACAGGAACGTTTGAAAAATGGAATGGATTGACAAAACAAATTACCATTGATGGAAAAACCTATGATACAGATTTTATTGATCTTTCATTTTTAGCAGCGATTGATTTATGGCTTAATCATAAAGTTACATATGAATTTTTGGGAGAAGTAATCTATAGAATTACTCCTGAAAATTATAATACAGAAAATGTGAAAAAGTTACAAAACTATGATGTATTCACTAATACGGTATATTTTGAGGATGGTTCTTCCTATGTAGTTGCAGAAGATGTTACGATTTCTATCAATGAATTGATTGGTAAATGGGTGACTTTTACTTTGCGTACCTCTATGGAAGGTGGAGTAGAATTAACCAATTTAAAAGAATTTTCTACTTCTTTAAAAGTTACTTTGGAAATGCTCAATGGAGATGATATTTTTTATAGTGAAGGAAAGTATTCTTATGATAAAATTACCTATCAATCAAAAGCGGATTTTGAGATTCCTTTCCGAATTACAATACAGAATGTACCAAGTGTAACAGTGAAATCAGAAGAATTAAAGAATGATAAGTCATTAGCTAGGACTATAAATCAGGTTATTATTTCTGAACCAACGAATTTTAATTTTGGCTGGTGGAAAGAAGGGGTTGTCGATACTTCTAAGCCTATTGTATTGCATGTAGATGAGAGCTGGACTGGAACAGGTTTTATTCGAGTGGGTACATTTTATGATCCAGCTTTGGAAAAAAATAGAGAGCAGATAACTTGTACAGTAGAAACAGAAAATAATAAAATAACGACAGAAAAATCGTTTACAATTGCCAATTTGGATAAAAGTTCTAAATTATCAAATGAAACAAAGAAAGAGATACAGAAGGTAATTGAACTATCTGCAAAACAACAACTTATTTCACCACCATTTGGAAGTTTGCTTACAAAAGATCAATGCGATCAATTAAATGCAGTTTTGGCACAATGGATTTGTGTTATTACAGATGATGATATCGATATTGAAGTAAAGAGAATGTTATTTGATACTTATAAGGAAAGTAATTCTGTAATAGAAAGTAGTATTATTGTTCCGATTGTGATTAATAATAGGCAATATCCGAATAAGGGAACAAGAAGATTTAAATTTTCTGTAAAATATAATGATATTGGTGATGCCTTTCAAAATTATTTAGATATGCTTTTAGAGGGTTCTTTAAGCCGTATTGATTGGGAATTACTTGATAAAGAAAATATGAAAGGGGTTTCTGATGGTATTCTTTATGTAGATGCAAAAGCCGATTTACAGACTTTGCAAAATGAGATGAACGAAGCGATTAAACAGGTCAAAGAAGATATGAAGGAAGCAATCGAAGAAGATATGAAAATTGTTTCATCGACTTTAGATGAAGTATTGGATGATTTTTTGGATTCTATCGATAATGATTTGGAACGCTATGCGATGTCGTGTGCATTTGAAATAACAAAAGAAAAAATAAAAGCGATTGTATGGCATGAAGAAAGTGATTATATAGGAGCAATAAAAGGAGCAAGCAAAAAATTTATAACAAAGAAATTAACCATAAAATGTCCTGTAGATATCTATTTGTATTATAATGGTGAATTAAAAGGTGTAGTGAAAGATGACCAGATTGATTCCTCTTATGAAATCTATAATATGGGTTCTTATTTATCGGTAAATGGTGATACAAAAAGTGTTTATCTTCCAGATGAGAATTTTTCTATTAAATTAGTAGGAAATAATACTGGAAGTATGGATTATATTATAGAAGAATATGAAGAAGGAGAAAATCCAACATTACTTCGAACCGTTTATTTTGACAATTTACCATTAGAAAAAGGAAAAGTGTATACTGGTAATTTAGAAGAAGGGGTAGGGAAAGATAAATCCGTGTATGCATTAAGTTCAGATGGTGAAGTAATCGAAGCGAATTATGATACAGCACTTGGTGATGAAATTATTGATAAACCTGCAATAGATTCAAAACCTTCTGATGATGATAAGGATAATAATGGAAATCACTCTGGAGCAGATAAAGAGGATAGCGAAACTGATTCAAAGGAGGATAGTGATTCTGAAGACGACAACGATTCTACTATAATTGCCAATACAAATTCAAAATTAAACAAGAGCGGTTCTTGGATAAAAGATCAGATTGGTTGGTGGTATCAAAATGCAGATAATAGCTATCCTGCTAACAAATGGCAATTTATAGATAATAAGTGGTATTTTTTTAATAAAGCTGGTTATATGGTAACGGGATGGATTTTAAGCAATAATAAGTGGTATTATTTAGGAACAGATGGTGCTATGGTAGAAAATAGCTGGATATTATATAAAGAAAAATGGTATTTCTTAAAAGGTGGCAACGGTGATATGGCAACTGGATGGATTTTATGGAAAAATCAATGGTACTATCTGAATCCAGATGGTGCTATGAAAACTGGTTGGTTCTTAGATAAAGATATTTGGTATTATCTAAATAAGAATGGCGATATGGCAGTAAGTTGTACCACACCAGACGGATATCAAGTGGATAAAAATGGTGCATGGATAAAATAAAAAGGATGATTCACGATATTTAAATAAAGATAGAGTAAAAATATTGGATTCTAAATAACAAGAATCGTTAAGTAACAGAAGAAATTTGAAAGGAAAAATAAAAATAGAAGTAGGAAGGGTTCTTTTAGCAAAGAGTAATTAATAGAACAATGATAAAAAAGATGCATAGATTAACAAAAAATAGAATCTATGCATCTTTTGTTGATAGGAAAAATGAAATTTGGTATAGGATAATTATGGTTGTTTTATCGATTCTTTTTTTGCTTTTTTGTGCTATAATGAAAATTAAATTTTAAGAGTAGAAAGAATTTTTTATTTTAGGAGGTACTGAATAATGAGAAGATGGGTAACAGTAGGTGTTTTAGGAGTATTGGCAGGTGTGATAGGAGGAAACTTTAGCAGTTTAAATATAACAGTTTCTGCATCAGAAAAGGGATGGCATCAGGATGCCAAAGGCAAAGGTTGGTGGTATGAAAATGCAGACGGAACTTATCAGGCAGATAAGTGGTTTCAGGATTGGGATGGATCATGGTATCATTTTGATGCATCTGGTTATATGCAGACTGGCTGGTTTCAAGATCAAAAACAGGATTGGTATTATTTGGATACTACTTCAGGAAAAATGAAAACTGGTTTGTTTCAAGATACGAATAAGAAAAAGTATTATTTTCTTGAATCAGGAAAGATGGCAACAGAAAGTTTGAAAGAGTATAATGAAGATGGATTTGTATATAGTTATTATATTCAGGAAAATGGGGAAATTTATAAAATGAATCCAAAAAAAATGGGGGATGATTATGTGGAAGAATCAGCAGATATGATGATTGTAGATGCCAGAATAAAGGATTCGGATGTAAGAAATGGAAAGCTGAGGAAAGTAGTAATTAATCAAGAACAAGAGTATAAGATAACGAGTACAGATAATTTTTTTAGCAGTGTTGGCTCGGATTATGGCAAGTGCGTGACATCAAATCTTTTTCCACAAAAAGATGGGAGTTTTGTGAGAGTACAAAGGGCAAGTATGGAATCAGATTTAAAGGATAACAATCGTATGCTTATAGTAGAAACTTATACGAAAGATTTTAAGAAAAGTAACTATAAATTAATTGATCAGGAATTGCCGATATTCGGAGGAGTATATGCTACAGATAATAATTATTTTGTGATTAGTGGTCAGGAAAATCCGAATGAATCCGATTCTTGTGAAGTAATAAGAATAATAAAATATGATAAAAATTGGAATCGAATCGATAGTGCATCTATATATGGAGCAAATACAATAGTACCTTTTGATTATGGTTCTTTAAAATGTGTAGATCAAGATGGGATTCTTCATATAAGAACGAGTCATTTGATGTATAAGTCAGATGATGGACTTAACCATCAGGCAAATATGTCATTTCAAATAAGAATTTCATCTATGGAAGTATTATATAGTGCATATGAAGTGGCTTATGTGCCGACTGGATATGTAGCCCATTCTTTTGATCAGCATATTACTGCAGATGGTAATAAGATTATTGCCTTGGATCAGGGAGATGCTTATCCGAGAGCAGCCGTCCTTTCCCGTTATAGTGCAGAAGAACGATCTGGTAAAGGAGAGATGGTAAAAACAATTTCTTATGCAGGCAAAATAGGAGATAACGTAACACATGCAAAAATAGGAGGGCTGGTGGCTTCGGATACTTCTTATATTACAGCAGGATTATCAACCGATCAAAGTGGAAACTCGTCTGTGAGAAATGTGTATATTACAGTAACCAATAAAAATGATTTTTCAGAAGCAGGTACAAAGCTAATTTGGATTACTAATTATACGAAAGAAGTAGAAAGTGCGTATTATACACATATGCCAGGTACACATATTATGAATCCCTATCTGATTAAGATTACAAATAAGTCATTTATGCTTTTATGGATGGATGCACAGAATCGATATATTAATTATGTAATGTTAGATGAAAATGGGAATTTGGTTGGGAGTATACAAACGATAAATGCAGAGTTATCTGAATGTATGCCGGTAGTAAGCGATGGAAAATTAGTTTGGTATTCTTATAAAAAAGATAGGATTATATTTTATACATGGGATATTCAATAGTATTAAAATAATAAAAATAAGAGTGAAAGTGAAAAATATAAGAAAGAAGCAAAGTTTGGGTTATCTTTATTACCGGAAGAAGTTTTGTTAGAAGATAAGGAACGGGAAAATTATTCGGAGATAAGATAGTTTTTTCTTTCTGAAGCAGAAGAGGAGATTATCAAACTAAAAATAGATCTATTTGTATAGAAGAAACAAATAAAAAAGTCGGAGTAAATTTCTCCGACTTTTTGTTAGATTGGAAACATTTTATTCATATTATTTTGAAAGGATTCTTCTGCCATATTTGCCTGTACTGCCCCTTCTGTTAAGGAAAGTATTCCTTGTTTTACTAAAGAATAAAGCGTTTCTAGTCTTCCTTCTTCTTTTCCTTCATTTCGAATTTTTTCGATTATTTCTGACATTTCTTTTTGTCCCTCCTCTGTCTGTTTATACCAACGCTTTCTGTCGGAGGTAATCGGAAATTTGCTGTTATAGATTTCATCATTGATAAACACTTCCATTAATTCAGATAGTAAAGAACCATCTTTTGCTTTCGCATTTACATAAAGTTTTTCCAAGCCATTTTCTACTTTTTTTCCGTTTCTCGAACGATTCGATGAATATGATAGAGCGAACGGTTGGATTGAATTTGCAGAATGGCACACTTGATTTGTCTGGGAATAAGTCTGTATTCTTGAGCCACAGCCCCGATATGCTTCTTTCAAGGATATGTAATGCCAAATATGATCCCACTGTCGATTGTAGAGAATGGAAGAAATTTCTAATGGAAATCATGCAGGATAATATTTTGAAGATGTGCAATTTGTGCAAAGTAAATGTAAATTTCCTATAGGGTTTAACTTTAGAATGTCACATATGAAATGCAAATTTTGCATAAATCCAGTAAAATCAACGGTTTCAAGCACTTTAGCAAATGAAAGTATGCAAAATGGATGTAAGTAATTTTATGTTTTTTGTAATGGATTTTTAATAGTCGGAGGGGTGAATTGAGTGGCAACCAATGAGCAGATGAAAACGGAAATTTCCTACTTTGGGGAAGTCTGGACGTTTTTTAAGAGATATTATTATGTGGAAAGTACAGAAGAATTTTGGGAAGCGGTTATAGCAGAGGCAGCGGCAATCAATGAAAAGTATTGTTGTCCTTTGTGTAAAGATTTGATTCTTGCGGTTTTGAATAAATTGGAGCGAAAAAGCAAAGGGAGCTTGATATAAAGCCCTCTAAACCTATCTCAATCATCAGATAGGAGGGCTTGAAATGTCAGGAGAGAAATGGAATCGAACAAAAAAGCAGAGTGCCCCACGGCTTGGCTTTGATGCATACCAGATAAGCCGGAAACGGTATTTGGAATTGCGAAATGGTTGTGCAACAGGGAAGTACCGTCCTGAACTACTTTGAAAGGCCTGTGCAACACGATAACACACAAGAGTAAAAACCTTGCATTTTCGGGAAAAACAGAATTTATATACACGATAACGCACGCGAAAAGAATTATCAAAAAAGTACAACAAAAAAAGGAGTGTTTGAAGCATGGATAGATGTAATGAAAATGTAATTGAATTTTTGAAGAATCAAGAAAGAGCGACTATAACCTTTTCACAAGGGCGGTATAAGTCCAGAATAAGGAAATTGGCAAAAGAGTATCCAGAGGCGTGTGAGATAGTGGCAGAAAATCCAGACGGGAGCATCTACGCCCATATCCCTACTTCATGGATTAAGATTTCACCACCAAAAGAGGTAAGCGAAACACAAAGGGAAAGAGCAAGGGAACGGATGCAAGAATATAATTGTAAACATGGTAGTACATTAGCTGAAAAAGGGGTAAATTTGATTGAAAATGGTGTGAGGGTAAATATAAGGGGAAAGGAGTAAAAGGGGAAAATAGGTAAAAAAATAAGATAGAGTGATTGCCTAATAAAGAAACCTGTGCTATACTTGGAGCGTGGGAAACCATAGAGCCAAAGGCGGCTGCTCTCTTTTTCGAAGGGATAAGCAATACCCTCCAGACGAAAGAAAGGAGGGCTGCGAATGATGATTACATATTCTGATTTGATTCAGACTGGTATATTCCTGGTTGCCCTTGTGAGTCTGTGTTATCAGATTTTTAAGGGAACGAAATAGCCGCCAACTATTCCCAGTAGCTGACGGCTGACCCTGTAAAAGGTATAAGCTAAAGTTATTCGGAGGGTAGCCGCTTCTATGGCTTTCCCTTTTGTATTCTCAATATAACATATCTGGCAGCAGAACGCAAGAGTAAAAAGAAAGTTTTGGTGCATCCGTTTTTCGGACAGACCTATTTACAGTCATACAGCCAACGAACGCAAAAATGTGTTTAGCTACTATAATGTCCTGCTATTTGAAGTGATTCTATAGCTATGGTTAAAATGGATATCCCTTATACAACGAACACAAAATAGAGTTGGTTATCTTGCCTGCTTTCCTTTCTTCTTACTAGGTATCTTT
>CAJUEI010000078.1 GCA_910585255.1 uncultured Lachnospiraceae bacterium | reverse complement strand
GCAGGGCTTTCTATTTCCGAAAAAATGAGAAAGCAGATTCGTGGTCTTACAAAGGCTTCTTCTAACGCACAGGATGGTATCTCCGCAGTGCAGACAGCAGAAGGTGCATTGACTGAAGTTACGGATATGTTACAGAGAATGAATGAACTGGCTGTACAGGCTGCAAATAGCACAAATTCCGAATCTGATCGGCAAAGTATTCAGGATGAAATTAAACAATTGGTAGAAGAAATTGATCGTGTATCTGAAACAACTAAGTTTAATGAGACATATTTGCTTAAGGGAGATAAAAACGGAAATAAGAGTATTGAATATTCCTATGCTTCGCAAGTTGCAATTGCTAGTAAAGATGTATATAAGATTAAAGATGATGGAACGATTGAGACGATAAAAGCAGGTGAGGAATTAGATCCAGAAGCTACTTATTATACAGGAAAAGAGCAGGTTGGCAAAGAGATATCTGCAGCAGATTTAACGGCACTTCAGGTAACAGGAGGAGTGACAGCAAGTGGTTTAGTTGGTGCAGTTATTACTTTGGGTGCTTTAACGACTGCAGGGTATGCAGCAGCAGCAACTCTTGTTGATGCAGATGATTATTATATTCAGAATAGTAATGGAGATTATGAAATAGTTGAGAAAGGTTCTGCATATGATTCTACCAAAACGTATTATACTTTATCTGCTTCAACGCAGGGAACAATATATTCAGCAGTAGCATCTACAAGTGTAGTAACGGCGGCAGGATTTACGGTTGCTAGTGGAAAAACAATTTATGATGCTGCTGGAAATGCAATTACATCAGGCAGTGCGATCAATACAGCGGATACTTATTACAGTACGGTAGCAACAGCACAATTTAATATCTATGCAAGTGAAATATCTATGATTAATACTACAGGACTTTTTGTAGTAAATAAAGATGGGAAGTTTATGGAGGTTACATCAGGAACACAATACGATTCCAGCCAGAAGTATTATACTATGTCAACTCTTGCATCTGGTGCTGTAACATATGTTGCAGTTGAAACAACAGCAATGGCTTCTAATGTTACAACAGCTTATAAAGCAGCAACGACTATGTATGATACAGAGGGAAACCGAGTAGAAATTGGAGATGTAGTTGATACAGCAAAAACGTATTTCTCTGCTCTTGAAGAGAAGTTTACTGGTAAAGTAACCGATATTTCAAGTATTAGTAAAGATGGTGTGGAAAGTTTCCAATTATTGGATAAGGATGGAAATGAAGTAGCTGCAAACGGACTGTATCGTTATTTTGATGAAAATGGAAATTATGATAAGACAATTAACGGTGGTTTATATCTAAAAGGCGGTACGCAGGCAGTAGATGCAGATATTGTAAATAAGTATGTAAAACAGGGCGAATCCGAAATGGGTAAATTGAAATTATCATTCCATGTAGGAGCGGATGCAACCAGAAAGAATCAGATTACAATTGAGTTAGAGTCGATGAGTGCAAAGACTTTAGGAATTCAGAATGTTAGTGTTGCGGGAGAAGATGATACAAATGCATTAAATGCAATAGAAACAATTGCTGCAGCATTATCAAAAGTTTCCTCTCAGCGTTCTGGATTGGGTGCAATTCAAAATCGGTTAGAGCATACAATTGCTAACTTAGATAATATTGTAGAAAATACAACATCTGCAGAATCTCAGATACGTGATACGGATATGGCTACAGAAATGGTAAATTATTCGAAGAATAATATTTTGGCACAGGCAGGTCAGTCTATGCTGGCACAGGCAAATCAATCGAATCAGGGTGTTCTCAGTTTACTTGGTTAAGAATAGTTAAAAATAATATAAGGAGTCAGCTTAAGTTGGCTCCTTATATTTTGACAATTTGATGAAATAATTGTCTATTGATAGGGAATAGGACAATTTTTATTTCTTAAACAGATAAACAAAAAAAGAGAATGGAGAGAATTGATATGAAAAAAAATTCGACTGATTTACAGGAAAGTTCGGTTATGCAGGAGAAAAAGCAAATAGTATTATCTATTTCTTTATTGGTATCAGGAAGAAAAGAAACCAGAAAATGTTTAGACTCATTAAAACCGTTTATGGAACAGCTTGCTTGTGAGCTGATTTTAGTAGATACAGGATGTGATAAAGATACCAGAGCAATTATTGAAGAATATACGGATCAAATTATTCCATTTACTTGGTGTGCCGATTTTTCAAAGGCTAGAAATGTAGGATTAGAACATGCAGTAGGAGAATGGTTTTTATATTTGGATGATGATGAGTGGTTTGGTGATGTATCTGAGATTATTGATTTTTTTAAGAGCGGAGAATATAAGGATTATTGTTCTGCTTGTTATATACAAAGAAATTATAGTAATTATGAAGGAACATCTTATATGGATGCCAATGTCAGCAGAATGATAAAATTAGAAAAGGAAACCCGTTTTGTCAGTTCTATTCATGAATATTTAGCACCATATAAAGCACCAGTAAAATTGTTTGATACCTATGTCAATCATTATGGATATATTTTTGCTTCTAATAAGGCAAGATTTGAACATTCGAAACGAAATGTGGAACTTTTGATCGATATGATGAAAAAAGAGCCAATGCAATTTCGATGGGATACACAGATGCTGCAGGAGTATATGGGTATTGGAGAATATGATAAAGTAATTGAAGTGGCACAAAAAGCTATTTCAAAATATCATAAGATAAAACAAAAAGATAGTAATAAATGTCGGGAATTGGGAACATTTTATGGCTATTTGGCGGAAGCGTATGATCGGAAATATGATTATGTGAGAGAAAAAGAGTGTTTAGAATCCGCATTTCAGGAGAAAGATTTAACCAAATTAGCACAAGCGTATTTATATAAGTGTGCAGTGATGATGCATTATCAGCAGGAAAATTATGAGAAATGTACCAGAGCATTTGAAAAGTATATGCAGATTTATAAAAAAATTGGAACAGATAAAGATGCAATTTATCAGCAGGGAGGGATGTTGGTTGGAGATGCTTTTCAAAAGAGAATCTATGAAGATATGTTACTTCATGGAATGATGGCATCGGTTAAGATTGGAAGAGAAGATTTGCTGGAGGAATATTTTCATCAGTTAGGCTGGAAAGATGTTATGATGCTGCTGCACCCAGATTTTATGCCAATTGTTATTACACATATGGCAGAAACAGAGTTTCGTGTCAGTTATATTCAAATGGCAAAAACTATGAGTGAACGAGTAAATAATATTGGTGGAGTAATTCCGGTTTTACAAAAAATAGAAAGGGATTATAGAAATTGTAATGATAGTGAGCAAAATAAAATAGAGTCCGAAAACGACAGTATTTCACTTTCAAAAGAAAAAACAAAAAAACAATTTGAACGGATTGTTCGAATTTTCTCAGAGGTAAATCATAATCATTGGTATATTACATATTTAAAAATTTTATATGCAAGACATCAGGGGAAAGAAGAGGAAATTCTTCCTTTATATGATAAATTATTTTTACATGTATTTGATATATTTAATTTAGATATAGAAATTTGGAAGATTGCAGAGGAGCATGAATTAGAGATGGAACCATTTTTCTTAAGAATTGATTTTGATATATGGAGAAATGGGATTTGTCAGTGGATTCAGTATGGCAGTGAAGAAGATTTTGATTATAAAGAAAAGCAGGTTAGAAAGTGGAAGAAAACAGAGAATATTCGATATGATTTTTTATTTATGAAAGTAAAAGAAGGATATTTGCGTCATTTTAAGAAAGAAACGGAAGATTTTTTATCATTGGAGGAGAAAATTTTTGATTTTGCTCATAAGGAAATCGAATTTTATAAAAATTATTATAAAGAAGAAGTATTTAAAGAATGTCAGGAAATGCTGCCGCAGGAGTGCCGGATTGCAGTAAGATTATTAGAAGTAGAAGAGGAACGGTTAAAGGGTGATGATAAACAAGTGGTGGAAAAGATGAAACAGTTGTTAAATTGTTATCCTCCGCTGAATGAAACAATAAAATGGTATATTGAAAAATTTAGTGGATTTATAAAAGAAAAAGATAAACGTACTCTGGAAGCAAGAAGTGAATTATCGGAATTGATGGATGCATTGAAATGGCGGGCAGAACTTTATTTTAAAGAAGAGAAATATATAGAAGCAAAAACGATATTAGAGGAACTTATAAAATATGCATCGGAAGATAAAGAAATAAAAGAATTATTAAAGAAAACAAATCAAAAATTTCAATAGGTCTGACAAAAAAGTAATTTTGATTAAATAAGGAAAAAAGTAAATATATAATTTAACTGAAAAAATAAGAGGCAGCAGATGAAAAAAAGAATTGCAGTTACAGGGGCTACTGGTTTTATTGGAAGTCATTTGGTCAGAAAATTAGTAGAAGATGGTGAAAAAGTATCTGTAATTGTTCAAGATAGAAAAAAGGCAGAAGTATGTTTTTTTGATATTTTGGATCAAATCGAAATTTATATGATACATGATTCCATTATAGATTTAGCAAATTTTTTGGAAAGCAGAGAAATTACAGATGTAGTTCATCTTGCAACGAAATATATTACACAAAGTACAACAGAGGATATTTATGATTTAGTAAAGGGAAATATTTTGTTTGGTATGCAAGTATTAGAAGCGATGAAACTTGCAAAGGTAAAAAGAATGGTATATACAGGAAGCAGCTGGCAGCATTATAGAAATCAGGTTTATTGTCCAGTAAATATCTATGCAGCAACGAAACAGGCATTTGAAGATATTCTCCATTATTATAGTGATGCTGAGCAGATACATATTATTATTTTAGAAATTTATGATACTTATGGAGAGAAAGACAATCGAAAGAAATTGATTCCGAATTGGAAAAGGATTTGCGGAACACAAGAAAAAATGCTTCTTTCTGATGGAGAACAGAAATTGGACTATGTGTATATTACAGATATTGTTGAAGGAATAAAAAAAGCAATGGAATTATTGAAATGTGTGCCGCAGGATCAGATTTATCAAAAAAAATATGCACTTTCTTCAGAGCAAGTTTATACATTAAAAGAGATTGCAGATATTTTTGAACGAGTATATCATACAAAGTTGTCAATTCAATGGGGGGGAAAAGAATATCGAACAAGAGAAGTAATGGAGCCTTATAGAAATCTAGAAAAGCTTCCGGGGTGGTATGCAAAGTATGAGTTAAAAGAAGGTTTTGAGCAGATGTTTCAGAAGGAGGAAGAAAATGGTTTTAGAAGAGATAGAAGAAACAAAGAAAGTATCGGAAGAGAATATCTGTGATCAGAATCTGGTATCTTATATATTACAAATGCTTCAAACTTGGATGGATGCAGTTTTTGAAATAAAAAGGTGTTTGGAAAAGAAAGAAGTAGAAAAAGGAAAATTAATAGGATTTGATTTAAAGGAGGCACTACAAACAACAAAAGAGGTAGTTGAATTAGAAGGAACAGATTATTTAAAAGAGTTTGCTGTTAGGTGTGAAAATTGTTTAGAATCATTAAAAAGGATTTTAAGTAATATGAAAAAGGCAGAAATAGAAATAGCAGAAAGTAAGTTAGAATTTGAATTATTTCCACTTTTTCGTATTGCTTATGTTCGGCTTTATTATGGAATAATAGAAGGAAATAAGGAGAAAGAAGAAAAATTTTGGGAAGAAGAGGCAGTGGAATTATGTAAAAATTATTATATAGAAAAGGGAATGAAAACAGGAACTTATAAATATGATCTTACAGTTTATGTTCTTTCTTATAATAATTTAGAATATACGAAGATTTGTGTAGAAAGTGTGTTAGAAAATCTTCCAAGAACGATTCGATGTGAATTGATTTTAATAAATCATGGTTCTACTGATGGTACAAAGGAATATTTTGAAATGATTCAGCCAGAAAAACAAATTGATATTAAGATAAATGGTTTAGAAGGATTTGCAATTGTACCATTTATTGCAGAAGGAGAATTCATATTAAGTATATCAAATGATGTAATAATAACAACAAATGCAATTAATTTAATGTTGGAATGTATTAAGGAAGATCCTCAAGTTGCTTGTGTAGTTCCAACTACACCAAATATAGAAAATTTGCAATCAGTTTGGTTAGAGGAATTTCAATTTAAAACAATAGGAGATTTAAAAAGAGAAACTAAACGATATAATCGAAGAGAACGAAAAAAAGAAGAAAATAGAATACGTTTATTAACTCCTCTTTTTATGGTTCGTTCAGAATATTGGGTAAATTCTCAAAAAACAAAGGCATTTGTAAGAACATTTCTTGATATGAAAACAGCCATGTTTGGAGATGATGCACTTAGCTTATGTTTTAGAAGAGCAGGATATAAAAATATATTGATGAAAGATGTTTATTGTTATCATTATGGTTCGAAAACATTTGGAAAAACGGGACATGATTTCTTGAGCGGAAGAAAATTATTTTATGAAAAATATGGTGTAGATGCATGGGAAAAAGGCGTTTGCTGGAGTCACTTATTATTTCAAACATTAATTTGTGATAAAGTTGATGCTAAAAGGATTTTAGGAGTGAATGGTGGAATGGGAGGAAATCCCTTAAAAATAAAAGAAGAATTAAAAGAACGAGTTGGAAATACACAGGTAAGATTAATTAATTATACTATGCAAAAGAGATTTTTGTTAGATTTGCAAGGAGTGTCAGATGAAGCGTATTATGTGAAAGATTGGCAAAAGTTGTTTCAAAGTCTGAATGGAAAATTTGATTATATTTTTTTGGCAGGTGGATTAGAAGAAAACCAAGATTATCAGGAGCATGTGAAACGGTTTTATAAATATTTAATAAAAGGTGGCATAATAATTTTACAGAGTGCAAAAAAGTCGCAAATAGATTGGTTTGAGGAATATTATGAAAAGGTAAAAAGAGTAGAGGATTTTGAAATGTTATTCTGTAAAGATGAAAAACAAATACAATATTATGCATTTTGTAAAAAAGAGGAAGAAAATAATTAAGTAAGGAATAGAAGAAATGAACGTATTACATATTACCGTACATATGGGAGGCGGAGTAGGAAAAGCGATTGCAGGATTGGCAATAAGCAGTAACCAAATAGAAGGAGAAAGACATCGAATTCTTTTATTAGAACAACCACAGAAACTGCACTATATAGAAGAATGTAAAAAAAATGGAACTGAAGTTGTGATCTGTAAGGAACTGCAGGAAGCAGAGCCTTATCTAAAAGAGGCAGATATTTTAGTACTTAACTGGTGGCAGCATCCAGTTATGGCAAAGTTTCTTGCAGAATTTCCTAATTTGCTATGTAGAATGGTACTTTGGAGTCATGTCAATGGATGTGTGTACCCCTATCTCCCTTATCCACTTTTGGAGCAGATGGATTTAACTTTTTTTACAACGGCATATTCTTTAGAAAATCCAAATTGGACAAGGCAGCAGGCAGAAGAAGTGGAAAGAAAATCTTGTATTGTAAGCGGAATGGGAGATTTTGTTCCAGCTTCTATTATTCCAAAAGCGAATTATCAATCGCAGAATCTTTTTGTTATTGGATATATTGGAACGTTGAATTATGCAAAATTACATTCTGATTATTTTTTATATTGTCAAAAAGTCATAGAGCAGAATCCAAATGTTCGTTTTTTAATGGTGGGAGATTATGAGACGGCTTTGGTAGAACATGTTAGAGAACTTGGGTTGGAAAAGTATTTTCAGTTTGTAGGATTTGCTGAGGATGTATATCAATATATGGAACAGATGGATGTAATGGGATATTTGCTTTCGGAGAATAATTATGCAACAACAGAAAATGTATTAATAGAAGCGATGGCATTTGCACTTCCGATTGTTGCATTAAATAATAAGCCGGAACAGTATATTATTACTTCCGAAAAAAATGGTTTTTTAGTAAGAGATGCACAGGAATATGTCAAGCAAATTAAGAAATTAGAGCAGTCACAGCAGCTTCGTGAAAAAATAGGAAAACAGGCAAGAGAAAGTGTAATCGAACAGTATTCTATGGAAAGAAATCGGAAGATATTTTTACAGGGATTATATCAAGTGATGCAGAAAGAAAAAAAGAGGAGAAACTTGGCAGCTGTTTATGGAAAAACTCCTTATGATTGGTTTGTAAGTTGTACAGGAAAAGAAAAAGAGATTTTTTTATCTTGTGTACCAGAAAATATAGAAAATACAAAAAAGTTAGAAGAATTTTTACAAATCTGTAATCCTACTTATAAGGAACTCAGTAAAAGTTCAATTTCTCATTTTGCATCTTATTTTCCAGAGGATCCCATTTTAGCGTATTTCAATAAAAAAGTAAAAGAGATAAAGAATCGGACACCAGGCGGTAAACGAACTCCGTTATATCAGGTATTGCCTTTGTCTATGCCATATTTAATACAGATCTTTCCAGTTTATGCCTGTAATTTTCACTGTGGGTATTGTATTCATTCGCTGGATCGTTCGAAGCATGGCTATTTGTCAGATAAGATTTTTATGGATTTAGAATTGTTTCAAAAAATTGTAGAGGATATTAAAGTTTCTGGACAGAAGATAAAAATGCTGCGGTTTGCTGCGATAGGAGAGCCTCTTCTTCATAAGGAGATTGCAAAAATGGTGGCTTATGCAAAGAAAGCGGAGATTGCAGAAAGTATTGATATTGTAACAAATGCATCGCTATTAACAAAAGAATTAGCAGATGAATTGGTAGAAGCTGGCTTAACAAAGTTTCGCATTTCATTAGAAGGGGTATCAGAAAAAGATTATAAAAATTATGCAGAGGCTGATATTAGTTTTAATCAATTTGTAGAGAATATTCGCTATTTGTATCAGCACTGTAAGGAAACCAAAGTTTATATTAAGATTATTGATTATATGGTGCAGAGTCCCAAAAAGCAGGAACGATTTTATCAGATTTTCCGTCCTATTTGCCATTCTATTGCGATTGAGCATTTAACGCCGACCATACAGGAGATTGATTACAGCGGATTATCTGGAATAGAAGAATGGAAAAAGCCACAGAATGGAGAGACGCTTTTTCAGTCTCGGATTTGTTCACAGCCATTTTATATGATGCAGATTAATCCAGACGGAAAAGTCGTTCCCTGCTGTTCTATGAAATATCCGGCAGTTTTGGGAGACGTTTGTCAAGAACAGGTACAAAAAATTTGGTTGGGAGAACGATTCCAGAAGTTTCGAAAAGCTATGCTGACAGGAGTAGAGAAGGCATCGGATGTGTGCAGAGACTGCAGTCTGTATCTTTATGATATGCATGAAGAAGATCGCTTGGATGAGGCAGCAGAAGAATTATTAAAAAGATATGAAGATATGTTTATATAGTAGATTAGTATAAAAAGAATAGAGGAGAAATATGGCAGAGATAAAATCAAGTGTAGATAAGAATAGAACCATATTGCGGGAGGCTGTACCTTTGAACAGTCCGCTTAGTATGTATATTGAACCTACACGGGTATGTAATTTTAAATGTTTTTATTGCATGCACAGTACCAGAGGGCAAAACAAAGGAGCACTTGAACAGACGGGATTTCGGCTGGCACATCTGGATATGAAGCTATATCAGAAAATATTAGAAGACATTATGAATTTTCCAGTGATTCCAAAACGAATTTGTTTTTCTGGATTGGGGGAGCCATTGACCAATCCCAATTTACCGGTTATGATTCGAATGTTAAGAGAAAGAGGGTTTACTGGAAGAATTGATGTCATTAGCAATGGCTCACTATTGACACCAGAGTGTTCAGATGCGTTGATTGAGGCGGGAATTTCCAGAATTCAAATTTCTGTACAGGGTCTTACAACAGAAAAATATCAAGAGATTTGTCAAGTTCCGGTTGATTTAGGACAGTTAAAAAAGAATATTCAATATTTTTATGAGCATCGTCAAAGTGCAAGTATTTATGTAAAAATTATTGATTCTATTTTAGAAACAAAAGAGGAAGAGGAATTGTTTTATCAGATGTTTGGAGAGATCTGCAATACAATTTATATTGAACATTTGGTGATTATGGAACAGCAGATGGGAGACCATGGAAGGATAATTGATACAACTAGAAATTTAATGGGAGAATTGGTAGAAAAAAGAGAGGTTTGCGGAGTAATGTTTTATTTTTTGCAGGTAAATATTGATGGAGAAACGTTTCCATGTTCTACTCCAGGACTGCCAAATTCCTTTTCTATGGGATCGGTAAAAGAAAAGACATTGTTGGAAATCTGGAACGGTAGAAGACGCAATGCTCTTATTCGAAAAAATTTAAAAGACGGATATATTACAATTCCAGCGTGCAAAACTTGTTCTTCTTGTATTGCAATAGCAGATCAATCAGAATATTTAGATGACTGCAGAGAGGAAATTCTTACTAGATTTCCACTAATAGAATAAGGAGATTTAGACGAAGGAGAGAGAAAGTATGGCGGAAATAAAACCACTTGCAGGTATGGAACGGCATTTGTTAAAGGAGGTGATTCCTTTACAGACTCCGTATGCAGCTTATCTGTTCCCAACAAATTTATGTAATTTTAAGTGCAGTTATTGTGGTCATTCTATAGGATTAGAAGCAATGCAGCAGGAATATGATTTTTGTGCAGAACATATGTCGATGGAAACCTATCAACGAGTCATTGATCAGTTAAAAGAGTTTCCAAATCCGTTAAAAGTGATTTCTTTAACGGGACATGGGGAACCGCTTATGAATAAAAATTTAGAACAGATGATTGAGTATGCAAAAAGAAGCAAAACAGCAGAACGGATTGAAACCATATCCAATGCATCTTTATTGACAAAAGAACGGTCAAAGGCATTAGTAGAGGCAGGATTGGATTGTATTCGGATTTCACTGCAGGGATTGTCTTCAGAGAAATATGATAGTGTTTGTAAAAGAAAAATTGATTTTGAAAAATTAGTAGATGAGATTCATTATCTATATGAACATCGAAAACAATGCCAAGTATTTGTAAAGATTATGGATGTTGTGCTGAAAGAGGGAGAAAAAGATAAATTTTATTCCATTTTTCATACGATATCAGATCGAATGTATATTGAACAGTGTAAACCGGTTTATTCGGGAGTAAAGATGACAGAGCAGATGAAATGTGAAAAAGATCGGTATGGAAGAGAACATGAGGCAAGAATAGTATGCCCACTGTGCTTTTATATGATTGGAGTACATCCAAACGGAGATGTTGCTCCCTGTGAAACAATCTATAAACCGATTACTTTAGGAAATGTTTATACCGATCGTATTTTTCATATGTGGAATGGAGAGAAAAACCGAGAATTTCAAAAAATGCAGCTTCGAAAAGAACGCTTTCAAAATCCAGGCTGTGCTCGCTGCTGTGCTCCGGATGATGTGGCACATCCGGAAGATACGTTAGATAGAATGGAGAAAGAATTGATGGAAAAGATTTAAGAAAGGAAAAGGATAAAATTTGTGTATGGAAGATATAATAAAAAAGATGTATGAAAGAGGTGTCATTATTTATGGTGGTGGAAGAATTGGAAAGCAAATTATAAAAGAATTGCAAAATAATCATATTCCATTAGTAAGTGTATGGGATAGAAATGCAGAAAATATTAGTAATGTAGAAAAAATAAAATTACCAGACTATCAATATCCAGAAAAAGAAACTGTAATTATAATTTGCATATTTTCAGAAAAAATATGTGAGGAAATAAAAGAGGAATTAAAAAATCATGCATTTCAAACTATAATTAGTATTTACTCTGAAGAATTGTCCGTACTTCATTGCAATTTGGAAAAGAAAAATTTTAATTTTAAAAGATGTAGAAAATGTATTTTAACAACTGGTGGATGTAAAGAGTATATTATGGAATTAAAAAAAGATAGAGAACAATATATAGATGAAATTGACACACTTTTTTTAGCACCAACTTTAAAATGTACTTTAAATTGTATACATTGTGCACAACATACAGGAGAATATAAAAAGAAAAAAATAGATGTAGATTGGGATTATGAAATATTTAAAGAAGTATGGAAAAAAGCAGAACAAGTTTTTGGGTGGGTAAAAGAAGTTCGTTTTGGAAGTGGAGAATTATTTTTATATAAAGATTGGGAAAAAATTGTTCGCATTTGTTTAGATAGTGAGTGGATTGGAAGTGTTGGAATTATTACTAATGGTATTCATAGCTTATCAGAAGAACAATATTTCTTTCTTTCTAATCCTAAAATAGTAGTGTTATTAGATGATTATTCTTCTAAATTAGAAGAAAAACAGAAACAATTATTGGAAAAAACAAAAGAATTTTTTTATAAATATAATGTTAATTTTGCTGTTTTAGATAATAATGAAGGAACGTGGTATGCATTTGGAGAAATAAAAGATTATCATTTAAAAGAAACAGAATTAAAATATTTATATCAGAAATGTGTAGTGAATCGATGCTTTTTTTTAACTTCTGATTATCAGTTTTCTATTTGTGGACGAGCAAATATAGCAAAGGATTTAGGATATATTGATACGACAAAAGAGGATTGTATAGAATTAATGAGTTATGAAGATGTAGAAAAAATCAGAGAAAAAATTAGGACTCTATTAAAAAAGGATCATTTAGAAATATGTCGGTATTGTGCAGGATGCTGTCAAATAATTGCAGCGGGAGAGCAGAATAAAAGAGAACATACATAAAAGGGAGTATATATGAAAGAGATAAAAAATGGAAATATATGGAACGATATAAAAAAAATAACAGCAGAAGTTAATATAGCACCTGAAAAATGGAATACTTTTAGAATTATATTGTTTGGTGCAGCAATGAATGGTAGTTTTGCCTATGAAAGATTGAGAAAACAATATGAAATTTATGCTTTTTCTGATAATAATCCTTTACTTTGGGGAAAACAATATGAAGGAGTTTCTGTAATAGAACCAAGTCAACTCAAAATGATAGATCGTATTTTAGTCATTATTACAACATCTGGTCAACATTATTTATCTATAAAAAAGCAGTTAAATAAGATGGATATACCTTGTCTTACCTATATGGAATATGTTTTTTTAAATCATCTTAATAAATTTGAAGTTGTTTATAATGAATTACTGGAAGATGAGTTTTCTAAAAAAGTTTATGAAAATTTATTAATTAGTTATTTTAAGATGGATTTAACTTATTTGAAAGAGGTTTTTGTTAGAAACCAATATTTTGAGTTACCGGACTTTTACATGATATCGAATAAAGAAATTTTTGTAGATTGTGGTGCTTATGCAGGTGATACATTAGAAAATTATATTATGACAAGATGTGGTTGTTTTAAAAAAATTTATTCTTTTGAACCAACAGAAAAAATATTTAATGCATTATGTGTAAGAAGAGAACGTTTATTAAAAGAATGGGCACTTGAAGAAGAACAAATTGTTGTAGAGAGAAAGATGATTGCTTCTCAAAATGAAATGCGATATTTCGCAATTAATAAAAATAGAGAACCAGTAAATAATAGAATTGTTAGTAAAAAAGAAAAAAATTGTAAACAAATAGAAGCTGTTTCATTAGATGAATATTTTTTAGATAAAGAAAAGCCAACTTTTATAAAAGCTGATATTGAAGGAGCCGAAATGGAATTGCTAGAAGGAGCCGCAGGTATTATAAAAACTAAAAAACCTTTATTGGCAATTTGTATTTATCATAGAATTGAGGATCTTTATGAGATACCATATTTTATAAAAAAATTAAATTCGGAATATAAAATGGCAATAAGACATCATTCGCCAAGCTATTGTGAAACAGTTTTATATTGCTATTGAGAAATAAATTTTTTATAGTAGAAAAGGGAGAAAGAATATGAATCTTGAAGACGTATTTGAACATAAGAAAAAAGAAAGAGAAAAATTATCACAGGTTCTTCCACTTAAACAGCCTTATGCAATATATTTTAATATTTCAAATATATGTAATTTTAAGTGTTTTTATTGTGTACATAGTGATAATGATCAAAATAGTAAATATAAAAGACCATTAAAGATGATGGAGTTTGATCTATTAAAGAGATGTATTGATTATTTGAAAAAAGAAGAAATTCATTTAAAAATGATTGATTTATCTGGTTTAGGTGAGCCGTTATTAAATAAAGAGTTTTGCAGAATGGTAAGATATATAAAAGAACAAAATGTTGCAGAATGTGTAGAGACTATAACAAATGCTTCTTTATTAACAAAAGAATATTGTGATGATATTATTTCATCAAAATTGGATAAGATACGTATTTCATTACAGGGGTTGTCATCAGAAGATTATTTTAATGTATCAAAAGTAGAGATGGATTATTATAAATTTTATGAAAATATTAAATATTTGTATAAAAATAAAGATAATTTATTTGTTTATATAAAGATTATGGATGTTATGGTAAAGGATGAAGAAAAGAAAAAAATGTTTTTTCAACTATTTAGTGATATTGCAGATGAAGTGTATATTGAAAGTTTAATGCCAATAACAGATTATATGGATTATTCAGCGGGGGGTATAGTGATTTTTCAAAAACTTTATATGGAGAACAAGTAAAGGAAGTAACAGTATGTACAAATCCATTTTATTCTTGTATTGTAGACTATGATGGTACAGTGTATCCATGCTGTGTTACACCTGTTCCTAAAAAGTTTGAAAAATTATCTGAAGTTGGCATGAATAAAATATGGAATGGAGAAGAATATAATTCATTTTTAATATCTTTATTGTCGGGTGAAGCTTATCAGAATAATTTTGCATGCAGAGGTTGTAATCGTCGTAAATATATGGCATTGGAAACGGATTCTTTAGAAGAAAAAAAAGAATTACTTTTAAAGAGCTATTATGAAAAGATATATCAAAAGTAAACAAAGAGAGAAATATAATTTTGATTGTTCAAGGAGTAAAAGGGAGAAAAGTAAATGAAAAAACAGGTATTAAAATTGTCAGAAATAATTTTATCAGCAGAAGAGAGAGAAAACTATATAATTTATGGATATGGGGAAGTTGGAAGAATATTAAAAAAAGTATTAGAAATTTTTTGTCAAAAAGTGACTTGCTTTCTTTGCAGTGATGGATATAAGAGGACATTGGAGTTAGATGGGGTTCCTGTGCTGGAATTATCAGAGTACCTAAAAAAAGAAAAAAAGTTGGATAAAATTTTGGTAACAGTAAGGATAGGGGGGGTAGAGCAAATTCTTATGAATTTAGAAAAACATTTTAGAAATTTGGTATACCAAGTGAATTCTAATCAAGATATATATAAAATATATGCTTGTTTTTATCAGGATTATTTTGAACAAAAAGAACTGGATTTA
>CAJUEI010000077.1 GCA_910585255.1 uncultured Lachnospiraceae bacterium | reverse complement strand
AACAGGACGATTTAAATTTTACAACTGTAACGGATTATGCACGAAATGTAGTACGCAATACAAAGAAAGATATGAAAAAGGGATTGAAACGGGCAATTGGAAAAATTGGATAAAAGATAAAAATGAAAGTGGTAGATTATGAAGATATTAGTAGTAGAGGATGATTGCCTTTTTAGTCATACTCTTTGTTATAATTTAACGACTGCAGGATATATCGTAGATGCAGCAATAACAAAGGCAGATGCAGAGAAATTTTGCAGAAAACAGGAATATGATTTAATTGTTTTGGATGTCAATTTACCAGATGGAAATGGGTTTGACTTTTGTCAGCAGCAGAAGGAGCGGTATCCAGATACGGCAGTTATTTTTTTAACAGCGAATGATAGGGAAGGGGATATGTTAAAAGGATTTGATTTAGGAGCAGATGACTATATAACCAAGCCATTTCCTATTCGGGTATTTCAAAAAAAGGTGTCCGCACTGCTTTCTAGAATAACAAAACAGTCAGGAGGGGATTGTTTTGATGACGGGATCTTATGGATTAATTTCTCTAATATGACGGCTTCTCTTAGGGGGGAACCGATTGTATTTACTTCTTTTGAATATCGCTTATTAAAAATACTGACAAAAAATCCAGAGACTGTTTTAACCAGACAGGTATTATTAGAAAAACTTTGGGATGCAGATGGAAATTTTGTAGAGGAACATGCACTGACTGCTGCTATCAGCCGAATTCGAGGAAAAATAGATACAACTTATATAAAGACAATTTATGGTATGGGGTATATGTGGATGGGGGGAAAGAAATGAAACCGTTTTCTGTTAATCAGTCCTGTATAGCAGCATCTGGAGTCGTGATATTGTTTTCGGTCGTTTTTTTGGCAGTGGTTTATAGAATAACAGGAAGTATGGCTTTGGTATGTGGAAGTATAGGTTATGTAGGATCGGTATTTTTGGTTTTAATAGGATTAATTGTCTGGCTGCGGCGTCAATTAGTAGTATTTTCTGATATGTTTTGTCGGATTTTGGATCAGATGTTAGATGGGGAGATAGAAGAATTTCCTGCTGTAAAAAAGGATCAATTATTTGATAAGATATGTTATCGTCTGATGCGGCTCTATGAAGTTTTATCGGAAAGCCGTATCCGTATTGCAAGGGAACGAAAGGAGTTGCAGGAACTTATATCAGATATTTCTCATCAGGTAAAGACGCCGATTGCCAACCTAAAAATAGTAAATGCAACTCTATTAGAACAGCCGATGGAGAGAGAAAGACAGCAGGAGTTTTTGACCGCCTGCGGAACACAGATCGATAAATTGGATTTTTTAATGCAGGCAATGATAAAAACTTCACGGTTAGAAGCAGGAGTGATTTCCTTAAAGAAACAGATGCAGACGCTCTATGAGACATTGGCGGAGGCGTTGGGAGAAATTTTTTTAAATGCGGAAAAGAAAGGAATTCAGATATGTGTAAATTGTCCAGAACAGTTAAAGACGGCTCATGATCGAAAGTGGACAAAAGAGGCGTTTTTTAATCTTTTAGATAATGCTGTAAAATATACGCCTGATAACGGAAAGATTTGGATAGATGTGGAAAGCTGGGAGATGTATGCCAAAGTTACGATTAAAGATAACGGAAAAGGGATTGCAAAGGAGAAGCAGGGAACGATATTTCAGCGGTTCTATCGGGAGGAGGAAGTGCATGAGATAGAGGGAATCGGGATTGGCTTATATTTAGCCCGTGAGATTATTACCATGCAGGGCGGATATATTATGGTGGTATCAGAGGTTGGAGAGGGTGCAGCTTTTTCTGTTTTTTTACCCTATTTATAAAATGATGACAATTTAGTGAGAATTCTCTGTTAGGATATTGTTATCAAAGGACGAGGAGGATAACAATATGGTAAGGGTTTGGAAAAGTCAGACTGCTGAAGAGAAACGATTGTTTTTTAATGGATGGGGGTGGGTTTATGAATGATATCTTATTTGGAAATAGCAATCAAAAGATGATAAATAAACTGGCTTTTTATCGTTTAAAAAGCAGCCGGCAGCAGAATTTTTTTGTAATCGTTGCGGTTTTACTGACAACGGTTTTATTTGCGGCATTTTTTTCTGCCTATGGAGGATTTTTAAATCAGGTTAATCAGATGAATGAGCGGATGTTTGGAACAAGACATGCCGTTATAAAATTTCTGACACAGGAACAATATGAAAAATTAAAATCTTCAGAGTATATAAAGGAAATTTCTTATACCAGACTGGTAGGAACGGCAGTAAATGCAGAGTTATTAAAATTAAATACTGAGGTGCGGTATGCAGAGGATGGTGCAGCAGAGAGTTTTCTGTCCTATCCGACAACCGGAACCATGCCGCAAGCAGAGAATGAACTTGCAGTTAGTACACTTGTTTTGGATGCATTAAATATTCCTTATCAATTGGGGGAAACGGTTCGGCTTTCTATTGAAATAGACGGAATAATAGAGGAAAAAGAGTTTTTATTGTGTGGGTTTTGGGAGGGATATAAACTTGCTTCTGCACAGGAAATTTGGGTTTCTCTTGCGTATGCCAATCGGGTGGCACCTGCTGCGAAGCAAAGTTTGGAAGAATCAGGACGATATGCAGGGCTGCTTTGTGCAGATATTGATTTTCCGCATAGATGGAATTTAGAAAAACAACTGGATACTTTGCTGGAAGAAATGGCGGATATCGGAATAAAAGTACTTCCGGCGGGTATCAATCCAGCATATCAGATGTTTTCTTTTGAGGAATTGGATTTCTTTTTTATTTTTGCACTGTTTCTTTTAATTGCAGTGGTTATGTTTGTTGGATATCTGATTATCTATAATTTATTTTTTATTTCTGTGACACAGGATATTTCTTTTTTTGGATTGCTTCGGGCGATTGGGGCAAGCGGAAGGCAAATAAAAACAATGGTACGCAGACAGGCAATGCTGCTTGGTTTGATAGGACTGCCTTTTGGGCTGTTGGGCGGCTATCTAATTGGTTATCTTTTACTGCCTTTTGTAATTACGCAGACTTCTATTATAGACAGCGGAAAATATTGGATTTCTCCGATTTTTTTGGCGGCAGCCGCCGTTTTTTCTTTACTTACTGTCTATATCAGCAGTCAAAGACCCTGTTGTTATGCAGCTAAAATTTCTGCAGCAGAAGCCGTTTCCTATACTGGGGTAGAAGAGAAGATAGGGAAGGGAATACGAAATCGAAAAAAGTTTTCGATTGGGACAATGGCAGTTGAAAATTTAAAACGAAATCGAAAGAAAGCAGTATTAGTGATTTTATCATTAGGGTTTAGTATTGTGTTATTAGATTTAACGGATACCATAGTTACAGGATTTGATTTGAATACTTATATTGAGCAAAATGTAATAGCTGATTTTTATCTTACGGATTATTCAATACAGCAGGCAGGAATGTATCAGAAAAATCTTTCTGGAGTCAGCAGGAAAGTTTTGAATCAGATACAAAAGCTGCTGGGCTTGGAAGATTGTTCTAGTATATATGCGAAAAATATTGTACAGAAACTGCCGGATACAATGGGAGAATGGATTCAGCAAAACGATCCGGATCACTATGGGGGAGCACTGTCGGAGGAATATCTGTGTACTTCTTTGGTTTATGGAATAGAGGATTCGCTGCTGGATCGAGTAGAACTGACAAAAGGAACCTGGGATATGGAATTGTGGAAGGCAGGCAAAGGTGTGATCATAACTGATTTTTATTATAGTGGAAACTGGAGGACAGATCATACTTCTCCGCTTTATCAGATAGGAGATATTTTGTACTTAAAAGATGGAGAGGGACAGGAGAGGGAATTTCAGATTATGGGAATCGGAGAATTGGATCGGCAGTTAAATGCACAAATGTACTATGATCTTGGAATTATGATTGTAATGTCGGACAGATGTTTTCAGGAGTTATATGGAGAGACACAGCCGCTTTGTACGATTTTTAATGTAGAAGATTCTTATATAGAGGATACGGAGCAATGGATTTCGGAATATTGTGAAACGGTGGAAGAGCATTTGACCTATCGTTCTAGAAAGGTTTATGAGGAAGAATTTCGGCAGGGACAGATGGCGTATGGTGTAATTGGAAGTGTATTAAGTCTGATTCTTGCTTTGATTGGAATTTTAAATTTTACTAATATGTCGGCAACTTCTATTATCATTCGGCGGAAAGAATTGACCCTGCTTTGTGCAGTTGGAATGAGTGAAAAACAGGTAAAACAGATGTTATTGCTGGAAAGCTTTTTTTATATTGGATTGGCTTTTTTATGGGCTGTTACAGTGGGAAAGGCGGTTAATTATGTTATCTGCAGCAATGTGATTGCACCGATGTGGACATTTCAATATCGTATGACATGGGAAGCAGCTTTTGTAATGTTTTTGGTTTTATTGGGAATTGCTTTTGTGATACCATTGGGGTTTTATCGGAATTTTAAGCGGAAAAGTATAGTAGAAAGGCTGAGAATGGAATAAGTTTTAGAATTAGAAAAAGAAGGTGATGGATTGAAACAAACGGTGGTAATACATCCTATGATAGTACTGTTTTTTTATTCTATTGTACCATTTATATATTTAGCTGCAGTGTTTGGTGGGTATCTGTTTTTTATGCAGAGGGAGGCAGAGATAGCAGTTGGAACAACTGCTGTTTCTGTAGTTGCTGTTGTAATGGAGTTAAGGAGGGGAAAGAAAGAGACAGCATGGATCAATCATCTGGGGATTTTACTGCTGCTGCCGATGTCTCTGATAAATTGGGCTTGTTATGTTTGGCTTAGTCAATGGAAGAGTATGGTATTTTGCATGGCAGTTTGTTCTGGGTGTGCATTGGTATATTTTGTAAGATATATACAAAAGAGAGGAATAAAGATAGTAATGCTTATTGTTTGCGGATTGTTTGCTGCTGTGGTGGCTTTTTTCTCTTTTTTAGATTATTGCTTTCAGGATTTTGGCTGTAAAAGGATTTTGCAGACTTTATATTCATGGGATGGGAAGTATCGGGCAGAGCTGATTTATAATGATCATGGGATATTAGGAGGAGATAGTTTTGTGAATATTTGGGAGGTGGGGGCAGAGGGAAGATTTTTGGTTTTTCAAATAGTAAAGAGACCAAAACAGATGTATTTGGGGGGAGGAGATATCTGTGAAAAGGTTAAAATGCAGTGGACGGAGGAAAATAATTTTATTATAAATGGTGTTTTGTATCGGATAGGAGGAGAAGAGGAAGAGTAGGGATTTGGGAGAGGTAAAGAGAAGACTGCCCGCCAATGTGGTCTTGGTTTGAGAGATTGGAGGGCAGAGTTTGGATTGGGTGTTAGTTTATGGATAGATTGGCTTGTCTTAATTGGTGCTTTAGTGCAAGACTGACAAAGTAGGCACCGATTACGGAGAGAATATCTTTTGGAAGATAGGGGATCGAAACAGCAAGTGATGCATGGAGAAAACTAAATTCGGCATGGTTTTTGGCTGTCATAAGCAGAGCGAATTGCAGGGTACCTAATAGGTGGCAGATAATTAGACCTAATAGGGCAAAGGAAATATTGAGGATTTTATTGGATTTTTTTAGACCGCATAGTGCCGCCATGGGAATAAAGCCAAAGAGAAAGCCGCCGGTTACGCCTAGTAGTTTCCCGAGACCGCCTGTCATGCCTGCGTAGATTGGGACGCCGACTGCACCAAGCAGGACATAGAGGAATACACAGAAGGTTCCTTGTTTTTGACCTAGAACAAAGCCGCATAGGGCGATGGCGAAGGTTTGTAAGGTGAATGGCACGCCAGTTGGGGAGGGGATTTCTAAAATAGAGAGGACGGCAATAATGGCAGTAAACATAGCAGTTGTTACAAGGGTTTTGGTGGATAGTGTTTGTTGATTCATGATTTTTGTTTCCTTTCCGTTGTTATGTATGTTGTGTATAGGAAATAGTATAGGGGATCGTGGGAGAATTGTCAACCTTTAAATTTATTTGGTTTACAATTGTAGGAGGGGACGCTAGAGAGGGGAAACGATTTCTTTTTGCTGTTCCGCTCTCCGAAAAGTAAGAACGTCTAATGCCTCTGAATTTTGGTGTATCCAGCCGGACGGAACGGCACGCAATTCGCCTCTGCAGGAGGCTAAACACGTGCCTTTTTTTGTCATCTGACGATGACAAAAAATCCTAGAGAATCAGCAGAGGCATAAGACGTTCTAACTTTTCTCCGAAGTCACAGCAAAAAGAAATCGTTTCCCCTCTCTGGCTGTTTTTTCCTGTTTATGAGTTTTTAGGTGATTTACGTGTTGGAGAAGGGAAAGTGGAGGGGTGTGTGAATGTAATTAAGAGATGTTAAATGTGGAAAAGAACGGAAAGGCGGAGAGGCGTGGTATAATTATGTGAAAGTGCTTGAATTTAATACAAAGATATGCTATGATCAATAAAAAGAAATTTTGCCGTAAGAAAGGAATAGGGTACAAATGAGTGATTTTCTAAAGATGATTATAGGATTTTTATTTCTGGTTTTTAATGTTCAGGTAAAACTGGGGAGTATTACGTTGGATATTATACCGGATTTTATTGGGTATGGGTTGATCTTTTTGGCTGCAAAAGAGATGCTGGACTGGAGTCCTTGTTTTAAGAAAACTCGAAAACATGCCGTTATTGCTTTGGTGATATCCATCGGTCGGGTGATCGCTCTCAATAGGAATCTGGCATTTACCGTACAGGGAACATTGCTTGGGATTGAGACAATTGCTTATATTTATTTAAGTTATTATGTGATGGAAGGGCTGTATGTAAAGAATAAAACGGATAAGATTTATGAGTTAAATTCCCAGTTAAGAGGGGCTTGGATTGCGGTGGCAGTGGCAAGGTTTATTTATTGTTTTTTGGGATTGACGGATTTGGAGTCTTTAACGGCGGAGTTTGGAATGGAGGGACTGGAGTCTACGATTCTTATTTTGGTGAGTGTAGTTGCATTTGTAGTAGAGGCGTTTTTTGTTTTGACATTGAATCAAAATCGGATGCTGATAGAAGAAAAAAATAAAGCAGAACAGAAGAAAGAGATTAGAAAAGCAGAGAAATAGAAACCGTGAAAGGGTAGTTATGCATATGGGCGTCTAAAGGGATTATGCCGGCAGAGCTGATGGACGCCTGGTACGGCGAGTAGGGGAAGTAACTTTCCCTACTCAATTTTTTGCTGTTGGATTGTGAAGAGATGGAATGTTTTATTTTTTGATGTTTTCGTTAAACTTTGGAAATGGGGTTTGTTTTTTTGGACTGCCGCCATAGGGATCCCAGTGGAGGTTTTCAATGTCTTCTGCACAGTATTGATGTGTGAGTTTCCACCCAATGTAGCCGATAGCAGCAGCAATGGCAACTACAAAGAGTTCTGCTACAAAGGCAGATGGGAATAAGATGCCGTAGGTGTATAAGTAGGTGGGCAGTTCATAGAGGGCACGAAGTCCAATAGCAAGTCCCAGCAGATAGGTAGGAGCATTGTTTTTGATAACTGCAAAGAAAATCATACTGATGGAAAAGTGAAGAATAAAGTTTGCAGCTACATGGATTCCAGAGGAAAGGTATGTCAGCCAGGAAACGGTAAATAGGGGTTCTAAGGAGAGCAGCATTTCGTCTGCTTCTTCTCCGGCAGCGGCAATTAATTCTTGTAAACCGGTTTGATTAATGGTCAGACAGATTAAAAGACTTTGCAGGGCATTCCAAGCAATTAAAAGCAGTGCATGGGTGGTAGCGGTTCCTGTTGCGAACATGGCACTTGTTCCGATACTTGGATATTCTTTTAGTCCGATGCCTAGTATAATATAACGACCGATTTCACTGATAGCACCTACTAAAAGAACACAGAGGATGCTGTAGGGAAGCGGGTATTTTGCAGGGATATCCTGAAAGCCCGGAATTAAAAATGGGAGAAATAATATTAGGTTGGTAAGGAAGAATTCAACTACTAAAAAATTGGTGGCTCCAAAAAATAAAAGCTGCCATCTTCCTAAAAATTGGCGTTTGCTCATTAAAAATGCGTAGATTGGAATTCCGACCGATAATAAAATAACGATGCCCAATGCAATCATATTGAGGGTCGGAATGGTTTGATTGGGATCTAATGTTGAAGAACAGGTTAACATAATAGCCTCCTTAAATAAAAATAAATAGTAAACAATCTTTGTATTTTGACAAAGATAGGACTATTATAGCATAAACAGAAGAAAGAAAGAATAAAATTTTTCGAAAATATGGAGAGAAGGAGTTTTAGAAAGGAGGGAGAGGAAAGTAGGAGTTTTTCTTTGATGGATAATTGTATCCCGTTAAAGAAAAAGAAATTAGGAAGAGATTAAATATGAATAAGGTTTAAAAAGGGATTTTGATAAACTCTGACAAGGTAAGATAATAGAGACAGACTTGTATATTGTATTTAATTATATAATATATAAAAATTATTTATACGGTTTTTAAGGACTTTCTTTCAGTTTCTACCCCACAATTTACCCCAATTTATTAGAGAAAAGAATAGATTGGGGTATTTTGCTATCCGATAGTTTTTACGTTCCTATCCCTATTTCATGGATTAAAATTTCATGTAAAAGTAATTGAAAGAGAAATCTAGATGTGCTATGATGGAAACATGGAACAATTGTGTTACAGGGTGGCTTGACCTCTATTCTACATAGAATGGGGGGTGCCGATGAAGAACGGATTTAGTTTTAGTGATTTAATGCAGTTCGGTTTATTCATTCTGGCATTGCTGACATTCATTTATTTGATTTGTCATTAATGTTTTAAGGCATAGAAAAACCACCCCAAGACTTTGACCGAGTAATAAGGTGGTAATTCTATGTTATCTTTCTTATTTGGTCAACCACTTTGTGGGCGATTGTTCCTTTTCTGTTTTCAATATAACATATCTGGCAGCAGAACGCAAGAGATTTTGTAAATTTATGAACCTCTAATCAGCATAAAATTTTATCTTTCCATTTTGACTATGCGAGAGGTTATCGGGCAGCTATGTCGGAAATGAAGTATAGATTATAAACAAAATGTTATTCATGTGACTAAAACGGTTACTTTTTATGAAGATGGAAGTGCAATGATAGAAAGCCTGAAAAGTAAAGCAGAGAAAAGAGAAATTTTTTTAACAGATGCGATAAAAGGGATTTTGATAAACTCTGACAAGGTAAGATAACAGAGATAAACTTGTATATTGTATTCAAAAAAATACTTGCATTTTTATACATAAAATGGTATTATACAGCCAACAATTGAATAGAGAGCAAATAAATGAATTTAGGAGGAAGTTATGAGAAAACAGATGAAACGAATTCTAACCATGGCTGCAGCAGTGGCAGTAATGATTGTACTGGGCGGGTGCACAGGCAATACAGGAGAGGAAACGGTTCAGCCAGAATCCAATTTAACTGTTGAAAGTAACACCACAGAAGGGAGCACAACTACCGCAGAAAATACTGATAAGACGATACAGGAAGGCGAAGCGGTTTATGGAGGCTCTATAGTAGTAGGAATCCAGAATGATCTGGATAGTCTTGACCCACACCTTGCAGGTTCGGCAGGAACATCTGAAGTACTATTTAACATTTTCGAAGGCTTGGTAAAGCCTAATTCGGAGGGAGAATTAATTCCGGCAGTTGCCAGTGACTACAAAATCTCAGAAGATGGAATGTGCTATACATTTACGTTAAGAGATCAGGTAAAGTTTCACAATGGTGAGCCGGTTACGATAGAAGATGTCATTTATTCAGTAAAACGATGTGCCGGCATGTTGGAGGATCAGACAGAACCTCTGGTGTCGGCTTATTCTGTGATTGCAGAAATCCGCACACCGGATGAAAAAACCATAGAGCTGGTTCTTTCGGAAGCTGATACCGAATTAATAGGGTATTTAACAGAAGCGATTTTACCGGAAGGATATGAAAATCAAGCATCGGCACCGATTGGATGCGGACCGTTTCGATTTGTATCTTATGCACCGCAGCAGTCTTTTGTAATGGAACGATTTGAAGAATATTGGGGGGAGAGACCGTATCTCGATCGGGTAGAGTTTCGGATTGCAGCCAATACCGATTCCGCTATGATGGAGTTAAAAGCAGGGACGATTGATATTTATCCTTATTTAACTTCCGATCAGGCAAATGAATTATCCGGGCAGTATGAGATTTTAATTGGAACCAGCAATTTGGTACAGGCGTTATTTTTAAATAATGCGGCAGAGCCGTTTCAGGATGTGCGGGTTCGGCAGGCACTCTGCTATGCAATCGATGCACAGGAGATTATGGATATGGTAGCAGATGGGTATGGAACCGAGATTGGCAGCAATATGTTCCCTGCTTTTGGAAAATATTATAAAGACTTATCGGAGTATTATTCGGTGGATCTCAATAAAGCAAAGGAATTGCTTGCTCAGGCAGGCTATCCAAATGGGTTTGAGATGACGATTACTGTGCCTTCTAATTATCAGTTTCATATCGATACAGCACAGGTGATTGTAGAACAGTTAAAGCAGATTGGAGTAAATGCAAAAATTGAACTGGTGGAATGGGCAAGCTGGTATAGTGATGTCTATCGGGGAAGAGAATTTCAGTCTACGATTGTTGGATTAGATGCGGATTTGGCACCAAAGGCATTACTAAAACGATATGGAAGTGAAGTAAAAAATAATTTTATCGGATTTTCAGATAGTGAGTATGATACGGTATTAGAGGAGGCACTGCGTACTGTAGACGATCAGATAAAGGTGAATAATTATCACCGGCTTCAAGAAATTTTAACCGAACAAGCGGCTTCTGTATTTATTCAGGATGCTGCAGTATTGATTGCATTAAATCCAGAGTTGGGCGGCTATACATTTTATCCGGTTTATGTACAGGATATGAGTCAGGTCTACTATCGAAAATAAAAAAGAATCATCTTTAGGAAAATAAGGAGAAAAGTCACATGAAGTATGTAGGGAAAAAAATAATAACGCTCTTATTCACATTGTTGTTTATTTCGATGGCGGCTTTTCTGGTGTTTCAGATTATTCCGGGAGATCCGGCAGAGATGATGTTAGATATGGATGCTACTGATGCACAGATTGAGGCGATGCGGGAACAACTGGGATTACATCGTCCCCTTCCGATTCGCTATATTAGCTGGATTGTGGATTTTTGCAGAGGAAATCTTGGGACTTCTTATAATTATCAGATTCCGGTTGCGGAGCTGTTAAAAGATAAACTGCCTGTTACATTTGCTTTGGCAGGAATTACATTTGTTTTAATTTTGGTTTTATCGGTTCCGTTTGGACTGTTTCAGGTGCGGTTTGCAAAAAAGAAAATAGGAACTATAATGCATGTAGGAAATCAGATTTTTATGTCTATTCCGTCCTTTTTTCTGGGGGTACTGATTATTTTGATTTTTGGACTGATTTTAAAATGGTTTACTCCCGGAAATTATATTAGTTATACCGAAAATATAGTTGGGTTTTTGCTCTATCTGATTGCTCCGGCAATGGCGATTGCAGTTCCAAAGTCGGCAATGGTAGTGAAGTTTTTAAGAAATTCGGTATTAGAGCAGGAACAGAGCGATTATGTTCGAACGGCTTACAGCAAGGGAAATACGGAACAAAAGGTACTTTATAGACATATCTTAAAAAATGCTTTGATTCCGGTTGTAACGATTTTAGGAATGATGGCAGCGGAGACAATGGCAGGCAGTATTGTAGTGGAGCAGGTATTTAATCTTCCGGGTTTAGGACGGCTTTTGGTATCTTCGATTGGAAGCCGGGATTATCCGGTTGTACAGGCAATTCTTGTCTATATCGCTTCGGTGGTGGTAATTATGAATGGAATTGTAGATGTGCTCTATCGGTATTTAGATCCAAGGATTCGAGTGGAATAAATGGAGTGGAGTAAGAAAAGGGAAAATAACAGCAGATGGTAAGAAAATAAATAGAAAGGAATTGGCGGAGTGGAAACAATAGAAACAGCAGCAGAGACAAGAAATATAAAAAAGAAAACGTATCCGATAAAAAAGGTAAAAAATCCTACTTTAACAATAGGACTGATTTTGGTTGCTTTTTTGCTGCTTATGATGTTGGGCGGACTTCTTTTTTCTCCCTATCGTGCAGAACAGATGAATAAGAAAGAGAAGTTTCTTGCTCCCTGTTTCACGCATCTGATGGGAACCGATAATTTCGGTCGTGATATCTTTACCAGGGTACAGAAAGGAATGGGAATGACGGTATTAATTGCTCTTTCTGTTACCGGAATCGGGGCTTTTTTGGGAACAATTTTAGGGGCTGTGACCGGGTATTACGGCGGATGGTTAGATGAGATTTTAATGCGGCTAAATGATATGTTGGCAGCTTTTCCCGGAATTTTATTGGCACTGGTGTTTATCAGTGTGCTTGGAAATGGAAAATATAATATTATTTTGGCACTTGGAATTATTTTTATTCCAAGCTATGCAAGAATTGTACGGGGAGAATTTCTTAGACTGCGGGAGGCAGACTATGTAAAAAGTGCAAAGCTGATGGGGGCTTCCGATTTTCGGATTATGTGGGTACATATTCTTCCGAATGGACTGCCGGCTCTTTTATCAGCTTTAACCGTAGGCTTTAATAATGCCGTGTTGGCTGAGGCAGGTATGAGTTATCTTGGAATCGGGGTACAGCCGCCGGATGCCAGTTTAGGACGAATGTTATCGGAAGCACAGGGCTATCTGTTTTCTGCTCCTTGGTATGCCCTTTGTCCTGGTCTGGTAATTATTTTATTGATTTTAGGATTTAGCTTTATCAGCGAAGGAATTACCGGAAGATAGGAGGAACGTATGCTAAAGGTAGAAAACTTATCAATTACATTTCCGGGAAATCAGAGAAGTGAAAAAGTAAAGGCAGTGGATGGAATTTCTTTTACTATAAAAAAAGGAGAAATTGTTGCTGTTATAGGAGAATCCGGGTCAGGAAAGACACAGACGGCTCTTGGAGTTATCGGACTTTTAAGCGAAAAGGCAGAGTGCAGCGGAAAAATTTTTTATAAAGGGGTGGATCTGCTTTCTCTTTCTTTGGCAGAACGCCGTACTTATATGGGAAAGGAAATCTCGATGATTTTTCAGGAGCCGATGACCTCATTAAATCCGGTTCTTACAATTGGCAGGCAGGTAGAGGAGCAGCTGCTTTTGCATGATACTTTGACAAAGGAAGCCAGAGAAAAGCGAATTCAAGAAACGTTAGAAGCGGTGGGGCTAAAAGATGTCAAACAGCTTTGCAGAAAGTATCCGCATCAGCTTTCTGGAGGAATGCGGCAGCGGGTTATGATTGCAATAGGTATGATCTGTTATCCTGGGCTTATGATTGCAGATGAACCGACTACGGCATTGGATGTTCAGGTACAGGAGCAGATTCTTCGGCTTTTAAAAGAGATCCATCAGTCACAGCAGATGGGAATTCTTTTTATCTCTCATAACTTAAATGTAGTAAAGGATTTTAGTGATCGGATTCTTGTTATGCATCAGGGAAAAATTGTGGAGAGCGGAACACCGGATGAAATTTTTAACAGACCGAAAAAAGCCTATACACAGATGCTGCTTGCATCGATTCCTTCAAAAGAAGGGGTATGCCTGCCGGGAGAAAAGAAGAGTGAGACGGTTTTGGAGGTTTCTCATTTAAATGTATTTTATACAGAAGGAAAAGGAATTGGGAAAAAGAAGAAAAAACAGATATTGTTTGATATTAATTTTCAGATTCACCGGGGAGAGGTTGTGGGATTAGTAGGACAGAGCGGATGCGGAAAATCTACGCTTTCTAAGGCAATCTTAGGGTTTAATCGGGAGATAGAAGGGGAAATTGTTCATAAAACCATATATCCGCAGATGGTATTTCAAGATCCCTATGGTTCTTTAAATCCGTCTAAACGGATTGGATGGATTTTAGAAGAGCCTTTGCGGATTCAGGGGAAGATGGAGGAGAAAGAGCGGAAACAGACGGTACTTACGATGTTGGAAAAAGTGGGATTGGACAATAGTTATTTGGAACGAAAGCCGGCGGATTTAAGCGGAGGGCAGCGGCAGAGAGTCGGGATAGCACTGGCCTTGATTCAAGGTTCGAAATTGATTGTGGCAGATGAGCCGGTATCTGCTTTAGATGTTACGATACAGGCACAGATACTGGAGCTTTTAATTGGATTAAAGGAAGAATTTCAACTGTCTTATTTGTTTATTTCGCATGATATGGATGTGATGTATCAGATTTGTGATCGGATTCTTAGAATAGAGGAAGGGCGGATTGTGGAAGAGATTAACGGATAAGTTTTGAAATTTTTAAGCGGACGGGTCTGGATCTTTTTTTGGAATATGCCGATACTATAGTTAGGTTCTGTTTTGCGGAAACGGCAAAATAAATAAAAATAGGAGAGGGGTTATTATGATACAGGCGATTGATGCATATAACAATATGACAAATAGGGGTTCTGCTGTGCAGGATCAGTTGGGAATTTCTTCTAAATCGGTTTCTTCTAAAAGCGAAAAAACACAGGAATTTTCAGATGTATTAAAGAGTCAGACTGCTTCAGGAAAGACAGTGGATGGGAAGGAAACGGATTTGGATCTTATTTTTGCAAAGGCATCTGCTGCTTATGATGTACCGGTAAATTTGATTCGGGCGGTGGCTAAGGTGGAGTCGAATTTTAATCCGAAAGCGGTGTCCTGCTGCGGGGCACAGGGAGTCATGCAGTTGATGCCAGCTACGGCTAGGGGGTTGGGAGTTTCGGATCCGCTGGATGCAGAGCAGAATATTATGGGGGGAACGAAGTATCTTTCTCAGATGTTGGATTGCTATGACGGAGATGTAAAACTGACGTTGGCTGCTTATAATGCCGGGGCTGGGAATGTTGCGAAGTATGGCGGGGTTCCTCCGTTTAAGGAGACACAGGCTTATGTAAAAAAGGTTATGGAAAATATGGAAGAAGAGTTTGAGGTTCCGGTAATTCGGGTGGCAGAGAGCGGAGAAAAGATTCCGGTGGCAGATAGTGGAGAAAAAGAGTCGGATGTGACGTTTTATCGGGTGAGTGCTTCGGATTTGGATTATACGCAGAGTGATTATGAGCGGTTTGTAAGTGTGTATAATGAGATGCGGACTTGGAATAGTTTTCGGGCTTTGTATGAGAATTATGATCCGGTGATTGAGGAGGAAGAGAAGTAGAAGTAGGAGAGTTTTGCTTTTTAGGTAGGTTTGGGTTTTAATTAAAATAAAAGGAGCGGATTAGAAAGGAAGGGGTTCTGATTCGCTCTTTTTTTGTTTGAGGAGGTGGGGAGGATAGCGGATTTGAGGGGGGACGCCAGAGTGCAGGATGTTTACGATGTTCCGCTCTTCGGAAAGCAGAAGCTCTAAGACTTCTGAATCGAAGTTTCTTCAGCCGGACGGATCGGGGTGCAATTCGCCTCTGCAGGAGGCTAAACACACCCCTTTTTTTGCCAT
>CAJUEI010000076.1 GCA_910585255.1 uncultured Lachnospiraceae bacterium | reverse complement strand
CCGGAACTGACATTCTTCCAACCTATTTTTCCACACAAACCTGAAAAATATAAAATTTCAAATAATACGATTCCTCCGCCGCCCAAAGAATCGGATGATCCCCCGCCTGAGTCCGATACTCTACCTGCCGAAGCCTCCGATGTACACTCCTTCCGGCTTGTGCAATAACCTCTGTAAACAATTCCGGCGTAATAAAATGGGAACACGAACAGGTAGCCAAAAATCCTCCGTCCCGCACCAATTTCATCCCCCGCATATTGATCTCCCGATACCCCTTCACCGCATTTTTTACCGATCCCCGTGCCTTTGTAAAAGCCGGCGGATCTAAAATTACTACATCAAATTGTTCCCCCTTTTTTTCCAAAGCAGGAAGCAGATCAAACACATCTGCACACTGAAATTTTACTCGATCTTCTAAGCCATTCAACCTGGCATTTTCTTCCGCCTGAGCAATTCCCAATTCGGAAGCATCCACCCCAAGTACTGAAGAAGCCCCGGCAATCCCGGCATTTAAAGCGAACGATCCTGTATGTGTAAAGCAGTCCAATACTTTTGCTCCCTTGCAGAACCGCTGCAAAGCAAGCCGATTCCACTTCTGATCTAAGAAAAACCCGGTTTTCTGCCCTTCCGCTACATCTACATAATACTTTACATGATTTTCTGTAATAAGGACTTTGGTATCAAATTCTTCTCCTAAAAATCCTTTATATAGTTCCATTCCTTCCTGCTTTCGTACTTTTACATCGCTTCTCTCATACACGCCCCGAATCGTTATTCCTTCTTCTAAGAGCACTTTTTTACATGCCTCCAGAATAACTGTTTTAAACTGTTCTATTCCAAGTGTAAGAGACTGTACAACTAAAATATCCGAAAATTTGTCTACCACAATTCCGGGAAGAAAATCTGCTTCTCCAAAGATCAGCCGGCAGCACGCCATATCGATTATATTTTTACGATATGCAATACAGTCCCGTACTCGCTGTTCTAAAAAAGCTGCATCAATTTTTTGTCCCTTTATACGAGTCATCATCCGCACAGTAATTACGGAATTTCGGTTGATATATCCTGTCCCTAGAAAATAGCCGTCAAAATCTTCTACTGTAACCAGATCTCCATCCCTGCAGTCTCCCAATATTTGATCGATTTCATTATTATAAATCCAGGCTCCTCCGCTTTTTAAGGTTTTTCCTTTTCCTTTCTGAATCCGAACGACTGCCTGTTCTTTTTGTGCTTCTATTGTCTTACACCGCCTCTCCTATCCGCTTTTTATATTTATGAAATTTCAGCAATAATACAGCAGTTTGGCGTTTCGATTGCTTCTGGTTTCCCATGCATCACAAGAATTCCTTTTTCATAATTAATTCGAAAGAATGTCATCTCATTTGTCTCATGATTCATCGAAACTAAATGTTTGCCATCTGGGAAAATTGCAATATCTTTTGGATAATCCCCGCTGATAGGAAGGACACTCCTCATAGTAAGTCTGCCTGTCTCTTCGTCTCTGTCATAAATCGCCACAGAATTATCTCCGGCATTGGATACAAAAAGATTCTTTCCATCCGGTGAAAATTTAATTGCTACGGCTGCACTGTTTTTCTTATAAGAGTCCTGCCCTAAAGTAGAGATTCGATCAATTAGTTCAAATTCCGGCAGTCTGCCGTTATCCCGATAGGAATAAATAGCTACATAATTCTTTAATTCATGGCTTAAGTAAGCAAACCGTCCGTCTGGGCTAAATACCATTGTCCGGGGAGCCGACTCCAATTCGCAGCGGATAACATCTACCAGCCGAATCTTTCCTGCTACGGGATCAAATCGATAGACTTCTGCCTGATCTGTTCCTAAATCACAGGCTACCATATACTTCTGATCCGGCGTCAATACGGCACAGCTAACATGCGGGCGAAAATTTCTCTCTGCTACACTGCCAAGTCCTTTGTGAAAGACCTCATCCGTTACCTCTCCAATGCCGCCGTCTTCCCGAATTCGAACAATCGTAGCTTTTCCATCATGATATCCGGCACAAAAGATGTATTTGTCCTTTAAATCTACTGTCAGATAGCAGGCACGCATCCCATTGATACTGCCCTGGTTAATAAATCCTAAATTTCCGTTTTCTAAAATTCGATAGGCTACCAAGCCTTCGTCACAAATAGAATAGAGATATTTTCCATTGTGTGACTTTGCCAAATAGGACGGATTGTGTATCACTATCTCGGAACGTGGGGTAAAATGCCCCTGCTCTACATCTACATCGCAGATTAAAATACCTTTGCTTTTCCCATGTGTGTATGCACTTACATACGCAATATATTTTTTATTCATCTCTCCTCCATACGATCCGACATTCCACAGTTTTCTGTCGAAATGTACCTTTTTTCTTATTATAACAAAATCATCTTCTATCGTCTATATAAAATCTTATTTCTTTTTCTAAATAAATCCTGGCAGATTTTGTTTCATTTTCAAAAAAAATATGCTATAATCTTCGAATAATGGAATTCTTTAAACTAACATTATCGAACCAATTCTAAATTGCCTATAGACTGTCTGACAAACAGTATGGTGTATTATAAAAAGGAGGAATATACTTATGAAACTATGGGGAGGACGCTTTACGAAAGAGATCAACCAGCTTGCCTATCAATTAAATGCATCGATTGGTTTTGATCAACGTCTCTATAAACAAGATATAGAAGGAAGTCTTGCACATGTAACAATGCTTGCCAAGCAGGGAATTCTTGCGGATGATGAGAGGGATGCTATTATCAATGGATTGAAAAGTATTCTTGCCGATTTAGAAAACCAAACGTTACAGATTGATGACTCTTCCGAAGATATTCACTCTTTTGTGGAAGCCAATCTGATTGCCCGTATCGGTGAAGTAGGAAAGAAACTTCATACCGGACGCAGCCGCAACGATCAAGTTGCCCTGGATATGAAACTTTATATTCGCTCGGAGATTACGGAACTGGATCATTTATTAAAAGAACTGCTGCAAACACTGCTGCACTTAATGGAAGAACATATTGAGACGTATATGCCTGGATTTACTCATTTACAAAAAGCTCAGCCCATTACACTGGCTCACCATCTCGGGGCTTATTTTGAAATGTTCCGCCGGGATCGGGATCGATTATTTGATATCTATAACCGATTAAATTACTGTCCTTTAGGTGCGGGGGCTTTAGCCGGAACGACCTATCCTTTGGATCGGGAATTTACGGCAGAGCTTTTGGGCTTTGACGGTGCGACTTTAAATAGTTTAGATTCCGTATCGGATCGGGATTATCTGATTGAACTGCTCAGTGCACTTTCTACTATTATGATGCACTTAAGCCGTTTTTCAGAGGAAATTATTATCTGGAATACCAACGAATACCGATTTGTAGAAATTGATGATGCCTATAGCACTGGCAGCAGTATTATGCCGCAGAAAAAAAACCCGGATATGGCAGAACTGGTGCGTGGAAAAACAGGACGGGTTTATGGTGCACTTTTTTCTCTTCTTACTACTATGAAAGGACTTCCTCTGGCTTATAATAAAGATATGCAGGAGGATAAAGAACTGACTTTTGATGCACTGGATACGGTTAAATCTTGTCTTCCAGTATTTACCGATATGATTCGGACTATGCGGTTTCGTAAAGATATTATGGAGTCTAGTGCAAAGAATGGATTTACTAATGCAACAGACGCCGCCGATTATCTGGTCAATCATGGGGTTCCGTTCCGGGATGCACATGGAATTGTCGGACAGTTAGTACTGACTTGTATTGAGAAAAATATTTCATTGGATCAATTAAGTTTAGAAGAATTTCAGGCAATTTCTCCTGTATTTGAATCGGATATCTATGAGGCAATCTCTTTAAAAACCTGTGTGGAAAAGCGGCTTACCATTGGAGCACCCGGAAAGGCTGCTATGGAACAAGTGCTGAAAATCTATCATGCTTATTTAGAGAATTAATTGATAGGGACAAAAACTAAATTTAGACAGAAAAGCCCTCTAAGTTTAAGTGTCAAAGGAAATTCGGAATCTACTCCGCTACTTCCTTGATAGGTTAAATAAACAGATAACTTAAATTTAGAGGGTTTTTATTTATTCTGCTATCTATACTGGCTGTTTTTCTAGAACGAAAATTTTCTGACTTTCCTCTTTCTCTTTTCTTTAATCATCCCATTCTCTTTCATATTCGAGGATTTCTCCTGTTGTAGCGTTGATTTTATATTCATATTCAAATCCACTCATTTTAAATTCGATTTCGTATAGATAAACGCCTTTTTTATTCTTTAATTCTACTTCATATTTTGTAATATCACGATTGGTCGCTGCTTTTGCATGTTGTAATGCAATATTTCTGGCATCTGTTTCACTGATAAATCCATTGACCGCTGCGGCAGCTCCTCCATTTGGAGGGGTATTGGTATTATTTATAGAGTTATTTGTACTGTTTCCTGTATTTGCTGCTTGATTTATAGGCGGCTTGGAATCGGATAATTCTTTTTTATAGCCTGTTACTTCACCGGTCATTGCATTTATCTTATAGTCATATTCATAGTTGTCTGCATAGAACTTTACCTCGTAGACAATCATCCCGTCTTCTCGGTCTAATTTGCTGCTGATGATTTGATATTGTGTCACTCCTGCATGAGAGACAGCAGTAGATTCTGCCTCACTTTGATGAATATATACAATGGTATCTCCCGTCTGACCGTTCCGGTTTGCCTGTATTGCCGCATAGTGCATACTTTGTTCTTTTTTACTGTTTAAAATCTCACCGGTAACGGCATGAATCTCGTATTCATAGTCGTATCCGTCCATAGACTGAAACTCCAATTCATAAATCGGAATACCATCTTCCCGTTCCAATTCACACCAGCCCGGATAACTATTTTCCTTTGTTACTCCAGCATGCGTATAGGCTATTATCTTTGCTTTTTCGGTGCCGATATAAGTGTTTCTATTATCTGTATTAGTGGCTGCGGTTGTCTCTTTCACGGTTTCTGTATCGGCAGATACACGATTTTTCAAGGCTTGTATTGCCAAAGTATGATTTTCTCGTTCTTTTTCCTGACAAAGGATTGTACCGGTTACTGCATGAATCTTATAATCATATTCGTAATTATTGGAGAAAAATTCAATTTCATAAACCATCACACCATCTTCCCAATCTAATTTGCACTTTTTTACAATTACCATATTTTCAGTAAGATTGGTTTGAATCCAACTGGGATCTGAAATATCAATTACTGTTACTTTAGCATGCGTGGCTGCTATTGTCTGTGCTTCAGCCCCGCTAATATAGGCTTTTTGGTTTTCCTGTACATTGGTTTTTGTATTGGCTGCCCATGCTGCAGCAGGATTTGTCTGAGAGGAAAAAAATCCCCATCCAATTCCTGTTCCTAAAGCGAAACCTATCACTGCTTTTGCTGTTTGTCTCTTCCAATTAGAGGATTTTTTTACAAAATTCTTTCCGCTTCCCATATTTTTCTTCCTTTCTCACTTAATTTTTTATTTTCTCAGTTTTTTATAGTTATCCAATCGAATATTTTTGTTGCTTTCTATTTTCCATTTTCAAAAATAATATTTTTATAAAATATAAAAAATAATATTTCTATAAAGTATAGAATAATATATCATCTTTCTATTTTTTATGCAACTAAAATTTTATCTTTCTTCTGACAGAATAAACTTTCTGCCGAATTTTATTGGATTTCCAAAAAATTCTTAAAAAGGGTATGGGAAAGGAATTTATTTTATATTCTTTCTGCTGCTTTTAATGCCTGTTCCACTACTTTATCCATATCATAATAGCGGTATTCCCCTAATCTTCCGCCAAATAAAACATTTTTTTCTTTTTTTGCTAATTCTTGATATTTTTCAAATAATTCATTATTTTTCTTATCATTTACCGGATAATAGGGTTCTTCGCCTTTTTTCCACTCACTTGGATATTCTCTTGAAATTACTGTTTTCTCCTGTCTGCCAAATTCAAAGTGTTTGTGTTCAATAATTCTTGTATATGGAATTTCTCTCTCTGTATAATTGACAACAGCATTTCCCTGATAATTTTCACAGTCCAATGTTTCCTGCTCAAACCGTACCATCCGATACTCTAATATTCCCAAACAATAGTCAAAATATCGATCAATCTGCCCTGTATATACAATCTGATCTGCAAGCGGATCTAATTGTTCTTTTTCTGAAAAATAGTCTACATTTAATCGCACCTCTATCCCTTCCAACATTCGTTCTACCATTGCGGTATAGCCTCCAATCGGGATTCCCTGATAGCGATCGTTAAAATAGTTATTGTCATATGTAAAGCGAAGCGGCAGACGTTTTATAATAAATGCCGGCAAATCTTTACAGTCACGTCCCCACTGTTTTTCTGTATAACCTTTTACTAATTTTTCATAGACATCCCTTCCTACTAAAGAAAGAGCCTGTTCTTCTAAATTTTGAGGATCGGTAATCGAAAGCTCTGCAATCTGATTGGCAATTTTTTCTTTTGCCTCCTGCGGAGTACGAATATTCCACATCTTACTGAAAGTATTCATATTAAAAGGTAGATTATATAACTCGTCTTTGTATACAGCTACCGGAGAATTAATATATTGATTAAACTCTGCAAACTGATTCATATATTCCCAAACTTTTTTATTGCTGGTATGAAAAATATGTGCCCCATACTTATGTACTTGGATTCCCTCTACTTCTTCTGTAAAGACATTTCCTGCAATATGGTTTCTTTTATCAATTACAAGGCAGGATTTTCCCTTTTTTCTTGCCTCGTAAGCAAATACTGCTCCATACAAGCCCGCCCCTACTATTAGATAATCATAGCGATTCATCTTTCTATTTTCCTTTCTTCCCATGTAAAATTAGTTTCGTTTTTTCTTAAATTTTATTTTTTTCTACTTGTTCTATTGTAGTTTGTATCATCCGAAACTTATTTCTTATTATACATGATTTAGAAATATTTTGCACTACCTAAATTTATTCGGAAAAACAAATAATATTTGTAAATTTATATAAACAAAATATTCATCCTCATAAATAATACTATGTCCAGAATTAATAAGGATCTGTTTATATATTTCCTGTCCGTTATCCCTCACTATAATCATCACACAAAGTCCGCCGCTTTCGCCTTAGTGGCTTAGAAGTGGGGGACTTCCTTGATGAGGTTAAATCGCTGCAATTAAAATGCCTACTAAAATGACAAATATACCTGTTAATTTTCTTTTGCTGACAGGTTCCTTCAATATGAAATAACTTAGTAATGTTACCCAAACATAGCCAGATGCTTCTAAAATAGGTCCGAAAGAAAGCGGAACTCCTCTATATGCTAAAATTGTCATCAAACTAGAAATTAAAAAAATTCCATATGCAATCATTACCTTAGGATTCAGATACTCATTCCATTTATTTTCATATAAAATAGCTGCACTTATTTTAAGTAAAATCTGTGAAACAGAAGAAAGAAAAACCGAAAGAAAAAAAATAATAAAATATATCATATCTCTCCTCTCTTCTTATTATCATTGGAAACTACAAGATATATCCCCATCATAATTACAATTCCCCCTATTCCTTTTTGTATAGTTATCTCTTCCTGAAAAAAAACGGCTCCCCAAATCATTCCCCAAATGATCGTGATTGCTTTATTTGCATACGCAGTAATAAGAGAAATCTGCTTTAATAACTGCTGCCAAATAATGGCATACAAAAAAAGACTGCCTACCACAACTCCATATAAAACAATAAATCGAAATGACATAAACTGCTCTTTTGATGCAAGTTTTGATGCAATTCCTAATATAGAATAAACTGCCAGCACCATATGCAGTATCAAGATGGATTTATATCGTTTCATGATTCTCCTCCACAAAATTTTCTGTTAATTCTCTTATTACATATTGAGGTGCATTATTAATACTAATATAGATCCTCCCCACATACTCTCCTATTAACCCCAACATAATCAAAATCATTCCTCCCAAAATCAACATAATCGATATAATGGAACTCCATCCCATCACAACATTTTCATATAAAAGTTTTCGTACTACTGTTACTATTGCATAAATAAATCCGGCAAATGCCAAAATCACTCCCATATAGATTCCAATTTCCAATGGTTTTACTGAAAAAGCAGTAAATCCATTCACCCATAGTAACAATAACTTTTTTAGAGAATATCCTGACTTTCCATGCATACGTTCTCTATGATGTGTAGGAACACATGCAATTTTATTCGTTGTTCTTAAAAGTAATCCAAACAAATAGGGATAAGAATTTTCATATTTTATCATCTCTTTAATAACAAAATTCCTTGCTATATAAAAACTGCTTGCATGAAAATCCTTTGGCTGCTGAAGCATCACTTCTCCCATTTTTTTTGCCATCCAAGTGCCAAAACGCCGAAATGGTTTCTGTTTAATTTCATAATAATAGGCATAAACTGCATCATAACCTTCTTCTAACTTATCTAATAATTGATACAGTTCATCTATCGGTGTTTGCCCGTCATCATCTAATGAAACAATATAATCACCTGTACAGTAACGATATCCTGCTAACAATGCAGAATGTTGTCCAAAATTTTTTGTCAGACAAATCCCTTTTATCTTCTGATTCTGTCTGGTTAGTTCCTTTATGACATTCCATACCTTATCTGGAGAACTATCATTTACAAGAACAATTTCATAATCCGTTATTTCCCGCTGTCCTAATACATACAAAATTTCATCTACTACAATCTCAATCGTAGTTTCTGAACCATAACAGGGAATTACAAAAGAAATTTTCATTTTCTATCCTCTCTTTATCTCTTGCAAAAACTATTAGTCAAATCGGATATTCGTAATCCACTTCGCTACTTACTCATAACTTCATAGCTGCTATCGCAGCTTTTCAATGGGAGTCTGCACCCCCACTGAAACAAGGAAGTCCCAACCCACCGCTTTCACCTTGACAGCTTAGAAGCGGGGAACTTCCTTGGTGAAATTAAATAAAAACCCTTTCTTGATATCTCTTATAGGTTTATATTCAATACTTTTATTTATTATATAATTAAATTTAACTACACATTCCAAAAGGTATTTTTTATAGGTACTGCTTTTCTTCTCTTAATTTTGCCATATATATAATATCATAATACTTTCCTTCAATTTTTACATCATCCTGAAAGCATCCTTCCTCTATAAATCCCGCATTTCTATAACTGTTAATTGCTCTGTTATTTTCAGCAAATACCCGCAGGATTACTTTATGTAATCCCAATTTATCAAAAGCATATTGCAACATTAATTTTGCGGCTTCTGTTCCTATCCCTTTTCCCAAATATGCTTCTTCTCCAATAAAAATTCCATACTCTGCCTTTAAGTTATTAGTGTCAATATCTCTAAGATAAACACTTCCAATAGGAATTTTATTTTTTATTTCATATATAATAAATTGTTTTACCTTTCCGGTTAAAACCATTTCTTTCATCCATTTTTCATGTGTTTCTTTTGTAAACATCCTTTGATCAATAAAATTTTTTCTTACAAATTCTTGATTTCTCCATTTTATGATTCGATTGGTATCTTCTAATTGGATAGCTCGTAAGAATATTTTCTCTCCATACATCATAAATACCTCTATTTATAAAATTTTATTATCTTACCAATAATATATCTAATAGCTAATATCATTTATTTTTTAAGTATATATTTATTCTTAACATACTATCATCCCTTTCCACTCCAATTTCTATATACAAAAAAACTATTGTTATTCCCTGATTTTCTTATTTTATTTCTTTTCTAAAACACAAAGAATACTGCTTCCAAATCGTATTTTTTTCTTTTTTTTAATTCTATCACATTCTATTTTTTCTAAACATTGAAGAATAATCTGTGAAATTCCTCTTCTTTTCTGAAACTGTTTTTGAGCAATTTTCTTCTTTTCTTCTTCTGTTCGTTCCTCTTTTCGTTTTAAAAGTCCCATTTTTTCCATTCCTACACGTACCAATAAAATCGGTAAAAATAAAAATTCAAAAAAATAGGTACTATATAATACAGAAAATCCTGCTTCCTTTGCAAGTGTATGTATTTGTTTTAACCTGTAACGCCTATAATGCCCCGCTGCATCATCTTCACTGCTCCATAACAATGAAAAAGCAGGCACCGTTATTAAAATTTTTCCTTTTTTAACAAGTTTTTGATGAATCATTTTTAAAAACTCGGCATCTTTTTCAATATGTTCTAAAACATCTAATAAAAGAACTTGATCGATGGACTCTTCTTTTATATTCTCCTGTGTAAATGTTCCACATATCACAGTCTGTACTCCTCTTTTTTTTGCATTTTTACAGGCTCCAAAAGAAGGTTCTACTAATATCATTGGAAATCCCTTATCCTGCATATAGAAAGTGGTATATCCATTTCCCCCCCTAAATCAAATGTAAATTTTTTATTATCAAAAAATGTTTGAGCAAGTTGATAAACAACTGCTGCACGATAAGGAAACCACCATGAAGTATCTTCTATAGAAAATAAATCATCTTGCACATTATCAGAAAATTTGCTTTCTATATCCTTTTTTTGTTCCATACATAGAATATTCTGTTCTTTATATAATTTATCAAAATATTTGTTATCGTTTATTTGAAGATCTTCTATCATCCTGCTCGTTTCCTTTCGTCATTTCTTATTTTTAAAAAAAGAAGTTATCTTTTCTGCCACATATTCCACTTCCTTTTCTTTTAGCCCATAATACATCGGCAATCTTAAAAGTTTCTCACTTTCTTTTGTTGTATAACGATCTTCTCCTGAAAATCTGCCATATTTTTTTCCTGCCGGAGCGGTATGTAATGGAATATAATGAAATACTGCAGAGATTCCATTTTCTTTTAAATATTGAAGTAATTTGGTTCGTTCTTCTATATCTTTTACTTTCATATAGAACATATGAGCATTATGGATACAGCCTTCTGGAATAACAGGTAATTCAATCCTTCCTGCATTTTTAAGTGGCTTTAATAATTCCAAATATTGATTCCATGATTTTCTTCTATCTTCATTAATTTGATCTGCTACTTCTAATTGAGCATAGAGATAAGCAGCATTGATATCGCTTGGCAGATAAGAGGAGCCATACATTACCCACGTATATTTATCAATTTCTCCTCGGAAAAATTTACTTCTGTTTGTCCCTTTTTCACGAATAATTTCTGCTTCTTCTATATAGTTCTCCTTTTTAATAAAAAGTGCCCCTCCTTCTCCCATAGAATAATTTTTAGTTTCATGGAAACTAATACAGCCAAAATCTCCAATTGTGCCAAGTGCCTGCCCTTTATAAGAAGCCATCATTCCCTGTGCGGCATCCTCTACTACTGCCAAATGATACTTTTTTGCAATTTCCATAATTCGATCCATTTCACAAGAAACACCTGCATAATGAACCAAAACAATCGCCTTTGTTTTTTCTGTAATCGCTGTTTCAATCAAATTTTCATCTAGATTCATCGTATCTGGTCGAATATCTACAAAAACAACTTTTGCACCCCGCATTACAAATGCATCGGCAGTCGATACAAATGTATAAGAAGGCATAATCACTTCATCGCCTTCTTTGATATTTAAAAGAATGGCTGCCATCTCAATTGCATGTGTACAAGATGTAGTTAATAACGCTTTTTTTGTTCCTGTTTTCTCTTCTAACCACTGATGACACTTTTTTGTAAATACTCCATCTCCACAAATTTTGTGATTTTCAATTGCCTGTTGTATATAATCTTTCTCTTTTCCGGCATATGGTGGTATATTAAAGTAAATCAACAATCTCTCCTTCTTTCCTTCTTCTTATAATTTTCTTGTATAACATAAAATAACAAAATAACTCCAAAACAAATCGAAATGATTCCTCCTAAAATAAGTCCTTCTGGTATATATCTTAATCTTATTTCATGGACTCCTTCTTCTAATTCAATTCCAATTAATCCCCCAAGTACAGGCTTAGTTTCAACTTTCTTTCCTTCCACATCTATATGCCACCCTTTATCATATGGAATGGATAATAATAATAGCTGTTTCTTTTGCAGTTTAGCAATAAGTTCGATATCTGTAGTAGAAAATTTCTCTATTGTTGCAAAGTCAGATGCTTCAAAAAATTCTGAAATTAAGTTTAAATCCAATAAATAAAATATTTTTGAATCCATCTCACATTTTTCTCCATTTACCAAAATCTTTATTGTTATTTCCTCAGAACCATATGTATTGTTCTCCAAATTTAAAACTTTTCCTGTTTGTCCTAAAAAATTACTGAGCCACATACCATTTAGCCAAAGAGAAACATCTCCACAATCCTTTGAAAAATAAGCATATACTAAATATCCCTCACATTTATCTATTTTCAATTCTATACTTGCCTCTTCCCAAGGATTAATTTTGGTATATACTATTTTTTCATCTTCTATTATCTCTCTAGATAAATTTGTCAATTTTATTTCCTTTGGACTTACACCTTGAAATACATTCTCTGTTCTTCCATACATCTTCTTCATAATTTCATTTTGGAGCATTATCGGATTATCATAAATATCAATATTAATCTCTGCTAACTCCCTATTTACCATCGTTCCAAGATCAAATGCATAATTATTTTTAAAAATTGTTCTGCCAGCAATCTCTTTAAAATGCTCATATACAGAATAATATCCCCATTGACTGCATACATACTTAATCCCTAATAATGCATCTGTAACCACGGTACTTCCCTCATATCGAATAATCTTATCTGCTGAAGTCATACCAAATTTGCTTAACATTTTATTAAACTCTTTGTTAAAAAAAGTTACAAACGCTGATATTCCTTTGCCTCCAGCAGCTACCAAATCATTTTCTCTTCGATAATAATCCTTTTCTATTCGATAAAACCCAGAATCAATTTCATTTAAAGATGATACAATTTCTTTATTTTGTTCTAAAAATTCATTATAAAATTGATAATTTTCTGTTGGTTCCGTTTGTAATATATTCTCAACTACTATATTAGTATTGATAACAAGTTCTCCCACTATAATAAAAATTAAGATAATATCTCTTCTCTTATTTTTTACTAATACCTCGCTAAAAAGAATATATAAACTTATAAAAATATAATTAACAATAATTATTTCTATATCCAAATCACTATAAATTTTTGTACAAAAATAAAAAATAACTGCTACAAGAGATCCGCTTACTAAAAACTCTTTTTTTTTGACCTGTTCCCATCTATTCATTGTTTTATAAGACAAAAACAACATATAAAAAATAAGAATAAATGAAAAACGTACTTCAAACCAATCCGGATTATCAAATAAATGCCACATAAAATATAAAGGTGCTACTTCAATTGACAATACTAATACCACTAATATAGCCAAGTTTGCTATTTTTTCTCTTTTTGAAACAAGTTCAGATTTTACATATACAATTAATAATATTATTGTAAAAATTCCGCAATATAGTAAAGGTCGTCCACCTGGTAAATATGTATCAAAGTTTCCAAGATACATCTGATATAAAAGATCTGTAATGCTACAACGCAAGTACATACGAATAGTTACAAATTCTCCAGATCCTATTAATGGAAATGCTGTTGGTAACAAAAAAATAGCACATATCCCAGCTGCCATTATCCCATTTACAATAATCTTCAAAACTTGATATAATACAACTCTTCGATTAATTCTTTCCTTATATAAAAACCCTAAAGAATATAGAAATATAAAAATAGAAATCATATATCCTATATAGAAATTTGACCAATAAAGAATAACTAATCCAAATATAAATTTTAAATTTAATAACTTTTTTTCTATTAGCAGCTTTTCTGTTAATAAAATAACCAATGGCAATAACATAACTGAATCAAACCACATAATATGCTGAAAAAAACAAACCATATATGCAGATAATCCATATGAAACTGCAATTCCTATCATTTTCACATCATCTTTTTTAAAATGATAAGATAAATAAAGATACATATTTGCTCCTGAAAATCCTATCCTTAATAATTGTAGTACTAAAATTATTTCTTGAAAATACTTATCAGGAAATAAAAAAATAAAAATATTTAATATACTAGAAAGATTTCCTGTTACAACTGGTATAAAATTATTTCCTCCAGCAAAATTCCAATTATATAAAATAGTATTTCCTGCCAAAATTTCATTTTTTAACCCCATAAGCAGATCGGCATAAACATTGCTTAAATCTGAAAAAAGAATACTATTCGTACTATTTATAAAAATTTCACGATAATAAAAAACTCCAATTAATACTATAATAGGAATAATAAAGGATAATATCACATTTCTTTTCCGATAAGTTCCTTTTTTCATATATCCTCCTGCATTTATACAAATTAATTTATATTGTAAATACTTTATCGAATTTACTTTCCTTTTCCCAAATATTTCTTCCAAAACATCAGACTTGTCAATTCTCCTTTTTTTAAACAATAGCTCTTTTTTACTTTTTCATATCGTCTATTTATCTTTCGAATTACTTTTCCCAGCTTTCTATAGCTCAGTAACAACTCCTTCCAGCTTCTTTGAGTCAGAAATCCTTTCTCCGCAGCTACATCATAATACATCACCTGACTGGCTTTCCAAACATTACAATATTGTGGATTTGCCATAGAAACAATTCGTTTTTCTTTTCTTCCTATTACCCCCAAATATCCATTAAAACTTATTTTTCGCAGATAACGAGCTAGTTTACTTTCTTTTTGTTGTAAACTTTTATCATATTCTGGATAATGAAACATCATATTTAATTGTTCAACCGGTTCTGCTCGATACCCCATTGCCATAATCTCTTTATGCAAAGCTTCTCCATCGGTATGGGCAAGCCAGTTCGGTCCCTTTAAAAAATCCTCTACCCCTCGCAAAATTAAATCTACATTTCGATAACGATAAAACAAGATTTCTTCTGTTACTCTTCGAAACAGCTCTTTTTTTAATTCCTTTTTTCCATATTGCGGACAGTGAAGACTATTATCAATTAACTGATTCCGAACAATATAATAGTTTAAAAAGGAAGAATATTTATTTTCAAATGGTTCATGCCAGATACAAATTCCATTCATTAAAATCAGGTTTTTCATATTCCGCAGTCCATATTCTACATCATCTCCACGAATAAATAACGGAAGAGGAAGATTATCCTTTTGAACAATCTTCATAGGAAAACAGCAATACCACCATGCATGAAATTCTGTAAATTCTTCTACTTCATTATATAGACAAGCATCTACATGCCGTAAATCCAGTCCTGATTTTAAGGAAACCAATTTTCCCGAATTCCAAGAAGCACCTGCCTCTACCTGTATACTTGGCTGATCGATACGCATCATAGCTCCGCCAATAAATGCCTCAAGATACTCTTCCTTAATAAGACTTAAAATTTGCCATGTTCTTATAATACTTTCCGGTGCAATTATCACATCAT
>CAJUEI010000075.1 GCA_910585255.1 uncultured Lachnospiraceae bacterium | reverse complement strand
AAGCGATAAAAAGTCATCTGATTACAGAGGACACCGTTCCGATAAAGACCATTATTTTACTGGATAATTCCCTTTCCGTGGTAGAAAAGTACCGTCCAACGATACAGACGATCTTATCGGATCTGGCTGCAAACCGAATGGTGGGGGAACAATTTACCGTGGCTACTTTTTCAGAAGAAGTAAATTATCTATTAAAGGACAGTTCGGATTATACACAGATAAAACAGACGATTGACGGGATTTCTTATAACAATCAAGAAACCTATCTGACAGATATCTTATATGATATGCTGACGGAAATGAATACAGAAAATGATGCCATATTGAAGCGAATTGTAATTGTCTCAGATGGTGTTGATAATAAATCAATTGGTTATACCAAAGAGGAACTCTATGCCCTTTTAGAGAAAACGCCATATCCAATCTATACGGTGGGATGTACATATGGAAATAATAATGAACAGTTAAAAAATATGTTTGCCTTGTCAAGAATGACCGGAGGAGAGTCCTATTTGTTAGATGAAGTTTCCGATCCTATGACAGTTGTAAATGGGGTAGCAGGTATCAATCAGGCGGTAAAGGTAATTGTGACACCAAAGACGAAGGACTGCGATGGGACAAAAAAGGGAATTGGACTGACCGTTACAGCAGGCGGACAGACCAAGACCAGTACATTGGAGATTACGATGCCGTTTACTACTATAGAAGAAACGACACCAGAACAGACAACTGCAGAAACAACGACACCAGAACCCGTTACAGAACCGATTTTAGCAGAACCAGAGAAAAAAGAATTTCCGATGGCAGTGGTATGGATCGGCGGCGGAGTCCTTTTGGTTTTGGCAGCGGCAGGGATTTTCTTTTATTTAAGAAAGAAAAAAGAGAAAGAGAACAGGTTTGTTTCAGCAGGGAATACGGGATTTGAAAATAGCAGAAATACGCAGATAGAAGGAGAAGATCATCAGACACAGATTATGGGAGGAGGAAGCACGGATTCAGAACGCCATGAAGGAACGGTACTTTTATGGGGAAAAGATGTTCCAAGAAAGTTGATTTTAGAAGATGTCAGCAATCCGGTAAAACGTTTTGAAGTTCCTCTGTCTAATCCGGTTTTAATTGGATATAACCGGGGCTGTCAGATCTGTTTAAACTATGAGGAGACGGTTTCAGGCAATCACTGCCGAATCTATGGAGAAAACGGAAAGTATTATGTAGAAAATTTAAGTAAAACCAATGGTACATTAATGGATGGAAAACGAGTAATTCATACAGCGGAGATCTATACAGGATGTGTATTGACACTTGGAAATTTAAAAATGAAGGTTGAGATTCGATAATGGAATTATGTTATACCCTATTAAGCGAGATCGGGCTGGTAAGAAAGGAAAATCAGGATGCGGTATTTGGTGCCAATTATGGTTCTTTTGGCATTTTTCTGGTTGCAGATGGTATGGGAGGACACAGTGACGGAGCAAGAGCCAGTACAATAGTAAAAAATCAGGTAAAGGCATGGTGGACACAGTTTATTAAATCCAGAAAAAAGCAGGATTTTTTTCAAAATATAGAAGAAATCAAAACCATATTGGAGAGCAGTAACCAGGAAATTTTAGATAGTACAAGAACCGGTGAGATATCTGGATCTACCGTTATCCTGCTTTGGGTTCAGGAAGATGCCTGGGCGGTTTTTTCCTGCGGAGACAGCCGCTGTTATCAGGTACAAAACAGTTTTTTTATGGATCGGGTTTGTCAGCTTACAACAGATGATGTATGGGAAAATCAGCAGCAAAATATTCGTGGAATGAAAGAGGAGGAGATTCGAAGCCACAGCAATTTTGGCTGTCTGATTCGTGCAGTGGGAACCAATCCAAATTTTAGCTGCAGTGTGCAAAGTGACCGAATAAAGGAGAAAACCCTGTTTGCACTTTGCAGTGATGGAATTTATCGGTATTGTTCGGAACGATATTTGAAAAAGCAGCTTCGGAAAGCGAGAAAAGCAGAACATCTTTCTGACTGTATGGAGAGGATAAAAAGCGAAGTATACCAAAACGGGGCACCGGATAATCTTTCACTTATATTGATACATATCACCATCTGAACATTTGTCTGGAAAGCTGGATACTCTGTCAGGAATTCAAATAAATACTGTGGAAATTAGCGAACGGATGAATTATCATAAAGAAAGGTGCGGATGGTATATGAGTGAATTTAAAGTAAAGACAGGTCATGTCAGGGCTGCTGCTGGAGAGCAGAATGAGATTGCCAGACAGATGAAACAATTAGAGGATGAGATTTGGCAGATTCAAAGTGGATTGAGTTTTGAGATTGCACAGAAGCAGCAGATTCGGCAGCGGCTGAAAAATACCAGAAACACAGTATCGTCACAGTCAAAAGGGATCTATGATGCAGCTAAGGCACTAAATCAAATTGCCGATACCTATGAGACAACCGAGGCAAAACTTGCAGGAAATCAGGTAAAGAAACCGAATTGGGAACCACTTATAAGTATTGCAGATATATTGGATGTAATTCCCGAGGTATTTCCCGGCGGGGCTTCGGTATTGCCTGATATGGTACTTCCATTGGTAAAACCAGGGCTTTTAACAATCATAGGAGAAAACATAAAACCGGATTTTAAAACGAAATTTGAATGGGAGAAAAGTGTTCAGGACAACAAGGATAAGACTTGGTATTCTCAAAATAAAGAGGGTTTAGAAGGCAGCAACATTGGTGTCGATAAGATGTTTGAGAAGAAATGGGAATCCGAGTCGTCTCTATATCGCTCAGATGTAACCTATGGAGAGAAAGACGGAAATTATTACCACCATGAAATAGAATTATTAAAACAAGAAATGCATGCCGATCTCTATGGCGGACTGTTTTATACCGATCCAGAGACAGGAGAGAAAAAACTCCGTATGGCGGCAGGAGTAAGTTTAGGATATACGATGACTGCACTCTCCATAGAACAGGAGGCAAGACTGGGAAATGAAAATTTCGGTGTTTATTCGAAAATAGAGGGAACGTTTGGCAAAGTAGAAGCGAAAGCAGATGCTACCGCCGGGCTGTATGATGCAGATGGGAAATGGAATCCTAATCTCTATGCAAAAGTATCAGGAGAAGCGATTATAGCGGAGGTCTCAGGAAAGGCAGGAGTAAATGTATTAGGGGCGGATGTCGGCGTGGAAGCCGCTGTTAATTTCGGAATCGGGGCACATGCAGAATTCGGCTATAAAGACGGAAAATTCAGCATGGATATCGGAGCTTCTTTGGGACTAGGAGGCAGTGTAAAGTTAGAGGTAGATATTGGCGGCATGGTAGATGCGGTAAAGGGCAAAGTGACGGAAAAATGGACAAAATTTATGGATATTTTTCACTAGGAGGATCGATTTATGACAAAAGAAGTTAGTTTATTTCCTATCGGTACAGTGGTGGTTTTGCGGGGTTCAACAGCAGCGGTTATGATTGCAGGATATCTGGCAGAATCGGATCAAAAGCCCGGCTATACTTGGGATTATTCGGGATTTTTATATCCGATTGGGCTGCGGGACGAACGGCAGGTGTATACCTTTGATCATACCCAGATTGAACAGGTTTTGGCGATTGGTTATCAGGACGGAGAATCCTTTGCATTTTTAAAACAGTTAAAACTGGCGGCGGCAAAGATGGCAAAGCTGGAAGAGTCAGAAGAGTCAGAAGAGCCAGAAGAGCCGCAGCAGGGTGACAAATAAAAATAAAAAAAAGGAGAGACGGATATGTTTGAACGGACATTGCCAATCGGATCGGTAGTATCTTTATATGGAGCAGAAAAACGACTTATGGTTTTGGGATATTTAAAATATTTAAAAGGGGACGACACAAGTGTCTATGATTACTGCGGCTGTACTTTTCCAGAGGGATATCTGAATTCAGAGTCAACGGCAGTATTTAATCATCAGGATATAGAGCATATCTATGCACTTGGATTTCAAGATGAGCTGCAGTTTGAATTTCGAAATCGTCTGCTTCAGATTTTAGAGGAAAGGGACGAAGCTACTCAGGAAAAACCGGAACAGGAATAAAAGAGTGCGTGGCAGGAAAGGGGGATGGATTTGTGGACTGGCTGACAAATGAAATCTTATTTTATGGAGGAATTGCGGCTGCGATTGCCTCTCTGGCAGCGGCACTTCTTTATTTTTGTATTACTCAGATAAAAAAAGTACGTTTAGATGCCCGACTGGATGCAGAATACGGAGAGAGAACACATAAGAAATAAGGGGGAAGAAAAGATGGCAGAGTTTGTAATTGCCTCGACATATGAAGTATTAGAGGAAATAGGAGCCGGCGGCAGCGGAACGGTCTTTTTGGCAAATCATCTTCGGTTGGGAAAGAAAGTTATTTTAAAGGCTTATAATCGAAAGATTACGGCACGACCAGAGTTAATTCGCCGAGAGGTGGATATTTTAAAAGATTTAAGCCATTCTTATATTCCAAATGTCTATGACTTTATTGTAGAAGATGATGCCTATTATACAGTTATGGATTATATCGAAGGAGAAAGTTTGGACAGACCTTTGCAGAGAGGAGAAAAATTTTCACAGCCGCAGGTGATTCAATGGGCAAAACAATTATTAGAGGCACTTTGCTATCTGCACAGTGAAACACACGGAACCCCGCCAAAGGGCTATGTACATAGTGATATTAAGCCAGCTAATTTAATGCGAAGACCAAACAATGAGATTTGTCTGATTGATTTCAATATTGCATTGGCACTGGGAGAGGAAAATGTAATTGGCTGCAGTAGCGGCTATGCCTCTCCCGAACACTATGGATTGGATTATTCTTCTGGAAATACTTCCACTCATACAGGAGGTAGAAGAAAGACCATGCTGGTGGAAAACAGTACCAGCGGTTCTTCTGCACAGGGTACAGCAGGAAAGAGAAGGGTGATTCCAGATGTGCGGTCGGATATTTACAGTACCGGGGCAACATTATATCACCTTTTAAGCGGAAAGCGTCCTTCGGGAAATGCAAAAGAAGTTGTACTATTGTCCGAAAAGGAATATAGTCCTCAGGTGGTAAAGATTATTTCAAAGGCAATGAATCCCAATCCAGATCTCCGCTACCAGACAGCGGAAGAAATGCTGTGGGATTTTTCGCATCTGCATGAAAGAGATCCCCGTATAAGACGGCTGAAAAGGAATCGCTTGATAGCGGGCGTACTATTTTCATCCTTTTTTGCAGCTGGTGCATTTTCTGGGATTTTGGGATTAAAAAGAATGGAGACAACAGAGAATTGGCTGAAATTAGCAGAGTATGGCAAGACGGCTTTAGCAAATGGAGATGCAACTGCTGCAATAGAGTATGCACTGGCTGCTTTGCCGGAGGAGACTACGCTTTGGGACCCGGCTTATCCGGCAGAGGCACAGCGGGTACTTGCAGAGGCACTGGGAGTTTATGATCTGGCAGATGGCTATAAGATGCATAAGACAGCAGAACTTCCTTCTGCTCCTTTATTTCTTAAGATTGCCCCTGACGGGAAGACCGCCTGCTGTGTATATGCCTATTCTCTTGCTGTAATAGATACCGATTCCGGTGAGATTTTGATTACACGTCCGGCAGAGGAATCGGCTTTGGCTGAGGCAGACTATCTGGATAATCATACGATTGTTTATGCCGGAAAGGGAGGATTAGAGGTATATGATATAGAAAAAAATCAGGTGCTGTGGAAAGGAAAGCCTGCCACTTCCGTTAGTATTTCAGGAGATAAAAAAAAGATTGCAGCAGTCTATAAAGAAGAATCTTTTGCATCTGTCTATCAGGCATCAGACGGAACCGTTGTAAATACCATAGATTTTGCACAAAAACATCAGCGGGTAATAACGAACGATCGATTTGCAAACCCAAAAGATCATCTTTTGGTATTAAATCAGGATGGTACACAGTTAGGGGTTAGTTTTGCAGATGGTTCTTTGCAGGTGTATTCTTTGACAGATGCAGAGGAAGAACTTTTATTATTGGATGAAACATCCGGTTATACACACTTTGAAGGAGGATTTTATCAGCAGTACTTTGCTTTTTCTGCATCCAATGAAAGCAATTCGATTTTTGCAGTCATTGATACAGAAGAATTAGAACAGACAGGTGGTTTTGAATCGCAAAGTGCATTTGGTGTACAGGCGGATGAAAGCGGGATCTATGTACAAAATGATAACCTTTTAGTAAAAATACATCCTGTTACCGGAGAACAGACCCCTCTTGTTACCACTTCAGAAAGTATTTTACATTTTTCCAGAAGCGATATCCATACCTTTCTTGTATCACAGAAAGAGTTTCAATTTTTTGATAAAAATGCAAATTTAATTAGTCATTATAAAAAGGAATATAACGGTGATTTTATTCAAATTGCAGAGGGAATGGCTTTGATTGGCAATCGGGACACCCCTATGCTCTATTCTTTAAAATATGAAAATTATGCTGATACAGAGGTATTTTCTTATGATATCTCTTATACGCATGATGAGGCAAGAGTCAGTGCGGACAAGGAAACCGTTATGTTGTTTTCTTATGATCGGTTTTGGCTGTTTCAAAGGGACGGAACTTTGATTCAGGAAGTTTTGATTCCAGATGCGGTACAAGTCTATGACCAGCAGTTTATTAGAGAAGGAAACGATTCCAAATTGGAGGTATTTTATAATGACGGAAGCCGCCGTGCCTATAGTGCAAAAGATGGTTCTGTCTTATATGAAAAGAACGGAGAGAAACCGGATGCCGGTCTTTATGAGGAATTTTTTACCGATCAGCTGCGAATTGCATCACCGTTACATGGAACACCGATTGTCTACAATCGAAATACAGGTAAGCAGATCTGCGAATTAGAAGAGGATGCTTATCTTACTTATATTACACAGGCAGGGGAGTTTATTGTTGCTCAGTATGTAACTGCAGAAGGGGTCTGCTATGGACAGCTTTTAAATGGAGCATGTGAGGTAATAGCAGATTTGCCGTATCTTTGCGATATAATTGGAGAGGAACTTTTCTTCGATTATCCAACCGGTAATATACGGAGTATCCGTATTTACAATAGAGAAGAGCTGGTGAATATAGCTCAAAATAAAATAAAAGGAGGAAGATGAAAATGGGGAAATTCAGAAGAAAATTTTCCAAGTTTCTTGTGGCGGCTTTGGCAGCTTCTGTTCTAATCCAGCCCGGGACGACTCTCTATGCGTCAGGTATTCAGGAAGTTACAGAGAGTATAGAAAACCAAAACCCGGCAGATACCGCACAGATATTGGAATCAGATGCAGATGATTCTGTAAAAGAAGAAAATACGATATCGGAAACATCAGAAGATCAGTCAACAGCAGTACAAGAGACGGTAAGCGAAACAGATTCTACAAAAGAGGAAAATGGAACAGAAGAAACCATAAGTCAGGAAGAGAGTTCTGCAGAAGAGGAAGAAATCCAAGAAAGTACTACAGAGGAACAGAAGGAGAGCACGGAAGCGGAAGAGACAGTAAGTCAGGAGGAAAGTTCTAGTATAGAAGAAACGGTAAGCCAGGAGGAAAGTTCTGCTGCAGAAGAGACTATAAGTCAGGAAGAAAGCTCAATAGTAAAAGAAACAGAAAGTCAGGAGGTAACTTCTAGTATAGAAGAAACTTCTTCGAGAAAACTTATTGCAGAAAAGGCACAAAAGTCAGAAGAAATATTCTTTAATACGGGCAGAAAAAATTATCAAGTGGTCAGCAGAGAGGATTTTTTTGAGAAAGAAATGGGAGATGCTTACTTTGAAGAAGATGGAAGCTATACCATTCAAATTCCAGAAGAAAATCCGTTTTTTCCTTATGAAGTACAATTTACTTATAATGGAAAGGTTACAAAGGAATGGTTTTTCACACCAGATGATAGTATAGAAATAGGCGGACATCTATTTTATATTTCTGCTAATTTTGACGGAAAAACAGTTACACAGATGAGTCTGAATATAGCAGGGGATACTGTAATTGTATATCCAGAGAAAAAAGAGTTTACAGATGAAGATGGAACAGAACCGCTGTCATTATTGCCGCTAAAAGAAGTATATTTAACAGTAGATTTGTCTTCTTATACACCAATAGAGCTTACAATGGTATCATTCGATTCTATTTTTACAGGAGAACATGCGTTAGCTGATACCGATAAAGTAGTGTGGACATATGGCAGTGGTGATAATTTTACGATTGCTAGTGCTGGTGATAAGATTGATTTAAGTTATGGCACAAGTGATAATGATACAGTAACTTATCAAATGATTGTAAAGGAAGCAGATCAGCTTGCTAGTGATAATATACGATATATTGTAGAAGTAGATAGTATGAATTCTGAAGATTGGATTCTTCCTAAAATTTATGTTCAAGATGAGGAAGGAAACCGTATTAAGACTAAAATAAAAGAAAATAATTATTATGATTATTCTCGTTGGAAGAGGTTAGAAACTACATTTTTTATAGATGAATTAAAGGATAAAGATAAAATTTATATAAGTTTAAATATAAATACAATTATATTTCCTAATATTCGTTATAAAAAACTGAAAGTCTATGAAGGAGGATATACATCTGCTTTAGAAGCAATAAAGGGAAAAGAAATCACAGATAAAATTTATAATGTAGATATGACACAAGTGAATAAGGGTTATCTGATAGAGAACGTTACTGACATAGTAGGACATAAAATTACATTTGTTGCTTTTGATGAAATGGATCAGGTTGTAGGATGTTTACCAATTACTTTAGTATTAGAAGGAAAAGAAGGCGGTGTTTCTTATGAAAGTATTTATGCAAGAGAAGAAGATGAAAAAGTTTTTGTCGTAGATCAAAGAAAATCAATTTATGATAAAGAGTGCAGATATATTACATATACATTGTATAAAGAATATGCAGCAAATAATGTTTATTATCAAAAATTAGATTATTCAGATGATATGGAATTAGATTTGGATAATGTAGCAGCGTATCTTGGACAATATTCTTCTATATCAGAAGCAGAAAATGCTCATGCAGAAGAGATAAGTCGTTTTCTATTTGGAGATGTTGGTTATGGGGCAGATTATAGTCAGGGAGTTTATATATCTGTTTTTATAGGAAAAGATGAGGATAGTAGACAACAAAAATATAATTTCTGTTTTAAAACACAAACAGGTACAAGATCAAAGTATATTGGTTGGGATGGATTGTATGAAAAGATAGAGAATGGAAAAAATTATATTGTAGATAAAATACAGTCAAATCGCAACGATGAGTGCCAGTATATTACATATACGTTATATAAAGAATATAAAGCAAATGGTATTTATTATCAGAGATTATATCATGAAAAATATAATGCAGAAACGTTTAAAGCGTATCCTGGGCAATATTCTTCTATATCAGAAGCTACAAATGCGAAAGCAGAAGAAATAAGTGTATCTTTATTTGGAAAGGAAGGATATGCGGCAGATTATAGTAAAGGAGTTTATTTTACTGTTTTTATAGGAGAAGATAATTCAGAAGATCAGGAAATATACAGATATTGTTTTAAAACACAGACAGGTACAACATTAAAATATAATCTTAGTGATAGAACAGAGGTATACTTTTTATCTATAAAAGATAAGGATGGAGAATATATTGATTCTTATATTGTGTCATATAGAGAAGATTCTTATTCTGAGTTTAATTATTTGACAATTTTAGTGGAAGAGGATGTAGATTTAACAAGTATAGCTCCTGTATTTTCAACTTCAGAGGAAGTAACTTTATATGCAAAAGGAAGCAGTTCTCCAGAAATTAGCGGAAAAAGTGTACATGATTTTTCAAAAGGAGCGGTGCAGTATACTGCATCTGCAGGAAATGGAATTGCTTCAAGAAATTATTGGCTTCAAATTATAAAGCCAAGTAGTGAAAAAAATAGACTTTATATCAATAGTTTGGAAGATAGCAGTTCAAATACAGAAATAAAAAATAATATTATTTATTCGAAGCGTGAAGTTAATTTGGATGGTTATCACAATTATGCACATGATATTTTGTTGATTAATATGGGAACAGATGCAATTCCTTCTCTATCAGTAGAACTTATGTCAGATGTAATAGAGTTGGATGATTATTGGACATTAAATGGAAAGTATGCTCTAGAAGGTTTTCATAGTATAAACGATACATCTGCATATGGAGAATTAGAAAATCTGGCAAAGATTCGAGTAAAAGCAAAAGATGATATAAAAGATGGTACAGATATTTCTGGTACATTGATTATTAAGTCAAATGATGCTGCTTTGATAGAATTAACATTAACAGGTACAGTGGGAGATCCTTGTATTGTAGAAGAGATTCCAGAAGCAGTAAAATATGTTCCATATGGTACAATGATTCAAAATAATAATAAATATAGTTGGAATCAAGTTACTTATAAGCTTGTAAAGGGTGAGTTACCACCAGGAATGGAATTAAAGAGTAATGGAGAGTTATATGGAGTTCCAATGAAATCAGGAGAATTTCCAATTACTTTGGAAGCTATAAATAGTAGCAGTGAATTTGATTCTTCTTTTGCAGAATTAGTATTAGTAGTAAAAGAGAATACAAATGCTAATGTTTACACCGCATCTGATAACGGTTATATAGTGGAAGAACCTATTGGTACAGAAGTTGGTACATATGATTATGTATTAAAAGAAGCAAGCGATCAGCTTTTTGTTTCTTCTGGTGAGTATAGTGAATTTATTGCACTTTGGTTAAATGGTGAACAATTAGTTGACGGAGAGGATTATACAAAAGAGAGTGGCAGTACAAGGATTACAATTCGAAGCCAGACATTTGAGAAAAAAGCAAAAAATGGTACAAATACCATTGCAGCCGAATTCCGTGTAGGTGGAGATGAGAATAAAGAATTGAAACGTACAGCACAGAACTTTAGATTAAATTTTAAAAATAATAATGATAGTGATGATGACGATGATGATGATGACGATAGTTCCAGCGGAAGTTCTGGGAGCAGCTCTAATAGTAGTCCAAGTGGAGGCAGCAATATAAATACTGCTCAAAATAACAATGAAAATAAAAATCAACCTTCTGCTGCTTATAATGATGATTCTTGGATAAAAGATGAAAACGGCTGGCAGTGTAAGACACCGACAGGTTCTAAGTTGTCCAACACTTGGTTCCAGCTTCCATATAAAGGAACCACCGGATGGTATTATTTTAATGAACAGGGTTATATGGCAACCGGATGGCTTGAGAAAAACGGTCAATGGTATTATCTAAACCCGATTTCAGACGGAACCCAGGGAATGATGTGCAGCGGCTGGCAGAAGATCAACGGTCGTTGGTGTTATTTCAATCAAGAGGGTGCCTTAGTAATGAATACCTGGTATCAAATTCCTTATTTAGACACAACAAAATGGTATTACTTTGATGATCAGGGTTATATGGCAGACGGTTGGATTTTAAAAAATCAAAAATGGTACTATCTAAGCCCAGTATCCGATCAGACCCAAGGAATGATGTGCACAGGCTGGCACTTGATTAAAGGAAAGTGGTATTATTTAAACGAAGACGGTGATTTAGCAGTCAATACATGGATTGATCATTATTATGTAAATTCTGAGGGAGTTTGGGTAGAATAAAATAGGATTTCAGACAATTAAAAATAAAAAAGACTGTTGTAAAATTTTGCAGCAGTCTTTTTTATGCACACAGGCGTCCAAAGAAATCATGTCAGCAGAGCTGACGGACGCCCGGCACAGCGAGCAGTTCCCTACTCGATTATTTTTTTCTTCTCATTTTTGTAATTTTATGCTAGAATATGCGTATCTATTACAAAGGAGGATTCACACTATGGGGTGTCTTTACTGGATTCTTATCGGTTGGTGGTATGAACCGATAAAACTTTTATTTAGATTTCTAAAAGGGCTTACAATAGGGCTTACGAAAATAATATTATCTATCGTTATGTTTTCAATAATAGCTGCAGTTTTAATTGCCTTTGCTGGTGCAGGATTTGCTGCTGTTATACTAATAGCAGTTATTTTATTTATTTTAAAACAGATATTGGGAGGAAAGAAAAAATATTGATTTATAAATTGGCAAACACTTCTGTTTCTTTATTTAATTCTGCTACAATTTCCTGATTGACATCCATACGAAGGGTAATATCATTCATATCCTTTACTAAATTTTGGGAGTTTCCGGCAACTCCGGCAATGCCAACTGCACTTTCTTCAATTGCTTTTCGAATAGAAGCAATTGAAGTCACAATTTCCGTAATCGAATTTCTTAGGCAAGAAACTTTCTCATTAAATTCGTCCATGGTATCCTGAATATAAGCGGCATCATTTTTATATTGATTTCCGGTCTCGGCAAATTGCTGAAATTCCGTTAAAATAGAATCTTTCATATAATCAATTAATTGCTGTGCATGTTCCGAAAGACGATGGACAGCATAAGTAACAGTAATATTGACCTCCTGAATTCGGTTGGCGGTTTTTTGACTGGAATCCGCTAACTCCAAGATTTCATTTGCAACCACTGAAAATCCCTTGCCTGCACTTCCCGCCCGTGCCGCTTCAAGAGAAGCATTTAAAGCGATTAAATTAATAGTAGAAGAGATATTCATAATTTCTTTACTCAAACTGTTAATATGATCCACACTGTGACTATTTTCAATCGCATCATTTAGATCGGACAGGATTTCTGTTACTTTTTGATTGGTAATTTCCAAGGTATTTTGTGCAGAAGATACCATATGGTCTGCACGGGTATTCATATTTACCGAATAATCCGCAATATCCTTACATTCCTTTGCCATTTCATTAACATTGTTTTGAATTTCCGATGAGTTCTGATGAATATAGGAAGCATGAGATGCCACTTTTTGAATCACATCTGATAACTGTCCCGACAGTGCAGACAGATCCATAGCATTTTGATTGGAACGCTTTGTTCTAACTAATACATCCCGAACCACAGTATGGATTCGCTTGGCACTCTCTTTCAATGTCTGTAAAATAGTCTGGATCGGTCTTATTACATAACGCAAAACAATGGTAACAGCAAGAAAAACCAGCCCAAAGCATAGTATAATTGTAATACTGCTTAGAATCATAGAGCGGATATAAACCGAAGCAAGCTGATTTCTTGCCTGTACGGTCTGATTCTGAATGGAATCTGCCAATATTTCTATATGTTGTTTCATAGCTGTACTAAAAGAGGCAACATCACCGTTTGCATAAGCATAAGCTTCCTGTCGTTTTCCATTTGCACTGGCACATACTAACCGCACCAAAGCATGTTTAAAGGAGTCATAATAGGACAACAATTCCTGATAGGTCTCTCCGTCTTCTAAAGTCAAATACTCTTGATAGTCCTCTAACAGACGATCCAATACCTGTTCTTCCTCTTTTATCTTTGCAACAACCGAGATCATAGTATCATAATCAATTGCAACAATATGGGACAGTGCCATATTGTGAATGGTTATAGTAGAATAATTAATTTTTGCCAACTGGTCTTTTCCTGTCATATAATTATCTGCAATTACAGCTGCATTGGCATTGACATTTTTTATATTTGAGACAGCCAAAAGATTTGAAATCAACGCAACAATACCCAATAACACAATGGGCAGTATCAGACGATAAGTAATACTGATTTTGTTTTTCATTTCCATATTCTGCTACTAAAAACATATACAAAAGTGTATATGCTAGATGATTCGCTACAATCTCACGATTTATAGTTGCTGTTTCATCGTGTATGCTTTTGCTAAGTTACAACTACTCACAGGTTTCTCTACACTCCACAGCCGTAAATTCCTGGCTTAGCCACCAGTACTTATCCACATTTACTTCATTTTTGTATTTTTGTGGATTTCATCTTTTTAGCTTTTCCTTTCCTATATTTCATTTTTGGTACTTATCCTTATCTTTACTTATTTATGCAATTTCGTAAGCTACAGCATCTTTCAGGTTAAGGCTTGCATTAAAATCCCTGTCTGCAGCATATCCACATGGGCATCGGTATATTCTGTCAGACAGCTTTAAATTTTTTTTGATTCTTCCACAGCAGTGACATCGTTTCGAAGATGGATACCATCTGTCTACTACCCTTAACTCGATTCCGTTCTCTTCACACTTTGCTTTCAGCTTCGTTCTAAATTCATAAAACTTCTGTGCTGCCGTTGCCTTTGACAGATGCCGATTCTTCATCATCCCCGATACATTCAAATCCTCAATAGCGATATAAGATGGTTTGGTTTTCACGATCTCAGCAATTGTTTTATTGATATAATCCGTTCGGACCGCATCGATTCTTTGATAAAGTTTCTGCACTTTAAGCTTCTGCTTTTGTATGTTTGCTTTTTGAGCAGCTTCTCCTTTCTTTCGATTTTCATACTTACGTGAAAGGCTCCTGTGTGCTCTGCGTAACTGTTTTTCCAGCTTCTTCATTTTTGCCAATTTATTAATATTCTTATAGGTTTTACCATTGGATAAAACAGCAAAGTCTTTTAAGCCTAAATCAATTCCCATTCCATCACCGCTGTTATTGGCATCCTTCGTATCAGGGACTTCTACAAGAACGGATACCTCATATCTGCCAGCCTTAATGGAAACGGTACCGCTTCTGATTTTCCACCCGTCTTTGGTGACAGGAATGTAGCCCTTTTCTTTGAGCCTTACCCATCCTAATGTTGGAATATGGATTCTATGTCTTTCACAGGCACAGTCCTTTGGATTATTCTTTACAAAATACAGTTTCACATCGGATCTGCCTTTCTTTTTAAAATTTGGAAAGGCACTCTGATGGTGAAAAAATCTTGTAAATGCCATACATGCATTTTCGATCGACTTCTTTACGGCTTTGGAATAGGCATCTTTAATCCATGCTTTATCGGGATTGTCTGGAATAAACTCATGATTCAACCATACACTAAAGCTTTTGCCAGATACAAACGTTTCACCGTTATCGTGCAGTTCCTTATTGTGAGCTATATAGAAATTGTAAACATACCGACAAGTTCCAATCGTTTTATGAATTTTCACTTTCTGTTCGCTGGTTGGATTGATTTCCGTCTTGAAGCTCCTTAACAAGTTCCACATCCCCTTCTATTTGCTTTTTATACTTACGAAGTCCATATAACCTACAGGAGAACACATGAAGAATGGAAACAATATCCTGCACCAGTTCTTCTTGTGGTGATAGTTCTTCATTATTTACAACCATTATGGTTGTATTGAACTTCATGCAGAATTGTTCAAACCAATCATAGCCAAATCGGATAAATCTATCTTTTTGTGTGACTATAATCGTCTTTATTTTTCGTTCCATCACTTCATTTAAAAGCCCATTCCACTTTTTACGGTTATAATTTAATCCGCTTCCGTAATCCTCAATACACTGATCGATAATAAGCCCTCTGGCATTACAGAACTGACGCAAAAAATGGATCTGTCTGTGTAAATCGTCTTTTTGATTTTTTGTAGACACTCTGGCATAAATAACGATCTGGCGAGTATCCTTTTCTGT
>CAJUEI010000074.1 GCA_910585255.1 uncultured Lachnospiraceae bacterium | reverse complement strand
CTATCTGTGCAGTGCGGAGCGTTTTAATATTGTAAATGAACTGTCTTATTCGTTAATGACGGAAGAAGAACGGCAGGAAGTAGAGGAGTTAAAAGAACAGTATGAGGATTTTCGGATCTATGACAATGAGGATGCATTAAAGATTTTAGCCGTTCGCTATGAGTTGTCTTTTAATTCCTATCAGCGTTATATTCCGACAAAGATTGCCTCGGATGTCAATACTTTAACGGTAGCAGCGATTAAAGAGCATATGGCAGAGCTGCACGGGGTTTCGGTAGAAGAGGAAACCATTCGCAAATATAATGATGCGGTTTATTTTTCGCATATTATCGGATATACCGGAAGAGTAGACAGTGATACTTTAGCAGAGCTTCAGAAAGAAAATTCGGATTATAGTCAAAACGATATCGTAGGAAAATCTGGAATCGAAGAATATATGGAGACGGAACTGCATGGGAAGAAAGGCAAACAGACCGTATATGTGGACAGTGTAGGATCGGTATTGGATGTAGCAGATGTGATACAGCCGGTTGCCGGAAACGATATCTATCTGACGATAGATGCCGATTTATCCATTCAAATCTATCAGGAACTTGAGCGATATCTTGCTAGTATCCTGTCGATTAAAATTGTTAATCGTGATGTTCCGGTTAAGCCGGATCTGTCGGCTTCTAATCGCTATATCTCTATTAAGGATGCCTATTATGCACTGTTTAATAACAATATCTTAGATGTAACTCATTTCTCGGCAGAGGATGCAACAGAAACGGAAAAGGCTGTTTTTGCTACGTATCAGACGAAACGGGATCAGGTGATAGAAGGACTTTCCAAAGAATTGATGAATGAAAATGCAGCTATATACAGTGCCCTTCCAGAAGAGTATCAGGTTTATATGTCTTATTTGTATACGATGCTTGCCGATGCAGGTGTTTTGGTGACAAGCCGAATTGATACTTCGGATGCTACTTTTATTGCCTGGAGGAATGATGATGCTATTAGTTTGCGGGAATTTTTAGGCTATGCCATTAGTCAAAATTGGATTGATACTTCTAAATTAAAATTGGACAGCAAATATTCAGATACGGAGCAGGTCTATCTTGCTTTGGTGGATTATATTGCCGAACGGCTGATTCATGATACTGGATTTAGCCGAAAGGTATATAAATATATGATTCAAAATTATACGATTAGTCCAACACAGATCTGTACACTGTTGTTTGATCAGAATATTATTGCTTATAATGAAGAAGAATACCAGTCTCTTCAGAGAGGAAATTCGGTAACGGCATATTATTTTTTTATGTCAAAAGTGGTCTCTTTAGAATTGACACCGGCACAGCTTGCGTTAGATCCTTGTTCTGGATCGGTTTGTGTGGTCAATCCAGAGAATGGAGAAGTGCTTGCTATGGTGACTTATCCAAGTTATGATAATAATCGGCTGTCGGGATCGATCGATGCGGACTATTGGAGCAGACTGGCAAATGATCAGTCCAATGCAAAACCGTTGATTAATCGTGCAACGATGACAAATACGGCTCCTGGATCGACTTATAAACCGCTTTCGGCGATTGTAGGATTAGAGGAAGGAGTGGTAGGGCTTGGGGAACGGATTCGTACCACTGGACTTTATGATCGCTATAAGCCAGAGGTAAAATGCTGGATTTATCCCGGAAGTCATGGCTCTATTACTGTAACGGAGGCGATAAAACATTCTTGTAATTATTATTTTAATGAGGTAGGATATCGGTTAAGTTTAAATTCGGTTGGGGAGTATGTGCCTGACTATGGATTGGAGCGAATTCGGAAATATGCAGAAATGTTTGGATTAGGGGAATGTACCGGAATTGAGCTGACAGAATCTCTTCCAGAGATTTCAACGGAAGATCCGCTGCGTTCGACTATGGGACAGGGAAATAATAATTATACCAATATTCAGTTGGCACGGTATGTTATGACATTGGCAAACAGCGGGTATAATTATCAGTTGACTTTGCTGGATAAGAGGACGGATTCGGAAGGGGAATTAATTGAACAGTATGAACCAAAGCTGGCACGGAAAGTAGAGATTGCAGAAAGCAGCTGGGATGTGGTGCATAATGGGATGCGTGCGGTAGTGGCAGAGGGTTCGGTTTCTTCTATTTTTCGTTCTCTTTCTGTTCCTGTATCAGGGAAGACAGGAACGGCACAGGAAAATGCATATCGTCCGCATCATGCTTTATTTGTTGGGTATGCACCAAGTAATCAACCGGAGGTGGCGGTTAGTGTTTTGATTCCAAATGGGTATACTTCTAGTTATGCTGCCGAGATTGCGAAAAATGTGTTGGCGATTTATTTTGGAGAGGCAGATGAGATGGAGGAGAATGCTTCTACTCCTAATGGGGCTGTGGTGAATGATTAATTATTAAGAGAAAGGGGGACGCCGGCAGTAGCAGATTGTTCTCTGCTGGGGCCGTTTGCACTAAGGCTTCCTCGCAGCGGGCACGTAAGGTGCTAAAGAACAGCACCTAAGTGCCGGCGGGAAGCAATACCCCTGCAGAGAACAATCTGCTACTGCCGGCTGTTTTTTCCTGCCGGTATCGTTTATTTTTGAAAATTTAGGAATAGAATGGAATAAAATGTGGGAAAATATGGATAGCTATGTAAAAGATGGTTGTTTTTGGAAAAATAGGATTGGGGAGATGAGGAATTTTTTATTTTATTTATTTCTGTTTTACTTGTACTTGCATAGGACAGAAGTGATATGATAGAATATGTTAATAAATATTAGAGGAAAAATTTTCATATGGAAAGAATACGAATAAAGAGGAAAGTATGTGTTCTTATTGAGAAAATAGATTGGATGATCAGTATTTTTCTTAAAATAAAAAGGTGGGAAGGTGGAAGATAGGACTATGGAAAATACGGAACAGATAGAAGGTCAGAAGACGGTAGAAACCGCAGAAAAGCCCCGTAAACATGCTGTAATTATTAAGAGTAATAAATATGGCATTACGATTGTATTGGATCGGCAGCTTCCGTTTGAAATATTGAAACAGAAAATTGCCGAAAAATTTCGAGAGTCTGCGGATTTTTTTGGATCGGTACAAATGGCGGTTTCTTTGGAGGGAAGAGTTCTGTCAGAGGAAGAACAGTGGGAAATTTTGGAAGTTATAACGGAGAATTCTCAAATTCAAATTGTTTGTATTGTGGAATCGGATGCGGAAAAGGAAGAATTTTTCCGCCAGTCTATGAGTACAAGATTAAATGAGCTTTCCGCTCAGAATGGACAATTTTATAAAGGGATGCTGCGTTCGGGACAGGTATTGGAGACAGAGACAAGCATTGTTATTTTAGGGGATGTCAATCCGGGGGCGAAGATTATCTCTAAGGGGAATATTATTATTTTGGGGGCATTAAAGGGGATTGCCTATGCCGGAGCAGCAGGCAACAGCAGTGCTTTTGTAGTAGCATTGGAGATGAATCCCTGTCAAATTCAGATTGCAGATGTGATTGCAAGAAGTTCGGATGAGAAGAAAAAGATAGATAAAGAACCGAAGATTGCCTTTATTGAAAATGAAAATATTTATATTGAACCGCTTAGTCGTGATATTTTAAAAATTATTCATTAATGAGTTTGATTATCTTGCAAAATAACGGAAATTATGAGATAATTGTTCCGATTAGTATGAAGTGGAGGAAACCAAAATGAGTGAAGTCATAGTAGTAACTTCCGGGAAAGGCGGAGTAGGGAAGACGACAACATCTGCAAATGCAGGCACTGGTCTTGCAAAGTTGAATAAAAGGGTAGTATTGATTGATACCGATATAGGTCTTCGGAATTTAGATGTTGTGATGGGATTAGAAAACCGGATTGTTTATAACCTGGTAGATGTGGTAGAAGGAAACTGTCGGATGAAACAGGCATTGATTAAGGACAAGCGTTATCCGAATTTGTGTTTGCTTCCGTCTGCACAGACAAGAGATAAGTCTTCTGTTACACCAGAACAGATGAAGAAATTGACAGAAGAATTAAGAGAAGAGTACGATTACATAATCCTAGACTGTCCGGCAGGTATTGAGCAGGGTTTTAAAAATGCGATTGCCGGAGCTGACCGTGCCATTATTGTTACCACTCCTGAGGTTTCAGCAATTCGGGATGCCGATCGAATTATTGGATTATTAGAGGCAAATGAGCTGAAAAAGATAGATTTAATTGTAAATCGAATTCGGATGGATATGGTAAAACGGGGAGATATGATGTCTATTGCAGATGTGGTGGATATTTTGGGAATTGATTTGATTGGAGCCGTGCCGGATGATGAAAGTATTGTAATATCCACCAATCAGGGAGAACCTTTGGTGGGAGATGATTCTCTTGCCGGACAGGCTTTTATGAATATTTGTCACAGAATTATGGGAGAAGAAGTCCCTTGGCTTGATTTAAGCGGAAAAAGCAATCTCTGGTCCAAGATAAGTGATATTTTTAAGAAGAAATAGCAGGAGGCGCCAGAATGGGATTATTTGATATATTTAAGAAAAAGGGCTCCGGTGATATGGCGAAGGATCGACTAAAGCTGCTCCTGGTTTCCGACCGTGCCAACTGTACACCAGAACTGATGGAGATGATTAAAAACGATATTATTAAGGTGATTTCCAAATATATGGAGATTGATGCAGAGGGATTGGATATTCAGATTACACAGACGGAGTCGGAAGGAAATAACGGTACGGTTCCTGCCCTATATGCGAATATTCCAATTCGTGATATTAAACAGAAAATTTAGAATTGACAGGTGAAAGCATGTTTTCGTGGAAGGATTATAAATTTAGATGTTACAATTTTAGACTGCTGCTTTATATTAGCTGCCTTTCGGTTATCGGTATCTTGGTAATAGGAAGTGCAACGAATTATGACGGACGGGAAACCAAACAGATGATTTGTTTTCTGGTTGGATTGGCAGTCATGTTGTTTCTTTCCGTAGTGGATTATCATTTTGTTTTAAAATTTTATTGGATCTTTTATCTGATCAATTTGGCTTTATTAATTGTAGTAGAAATTATTGGACGTACTTCAGGCGGGGCACAGCGTTGGATTCCACTAGGAGGGATTGGGATTCAGCCTTCGGAATTGTGTAAGATGTTATTGACGTTGTTTTTTGCAAAGTTTTTTCAGATGTTCCAGGAAAAAGTAAATTCTATAAAAATATTGGGGATTGCGGTTCTATTATTTTTAATGCCGCTTGCACTGGTTTTACATCAGCCGGATTTATCTTCTAGTATTGTAATTGCCTGTCTTTTTGCGTCAATTGTTTATGTGGCTGGTTTAAGTTATCTTATCATTGGAGGACTTTGTTTTGTAGGGGTACCAGTTTTTGCATTTTTGGTTTATAAAATTTTGCAGCCCAATCAAAATATTATTATACCTTATCAGAAAAACAGAATTTTTGGATTTTTATATCAAAATGCGACAGCAGAAGAAGCAGCAAAGCGAGGCTTGGATTTAAACTTAATTAATAGTATTAATTATCAGCAGAAAAATTCGGTACTGGCGATAGGATCGGGTCAGCTTTTTGGAAAGGGGCTGGCAAATAATACGGTTGCGTCCGTAAAAAATGGGAATTTTTTGTCTCAGCCAGAGACGGACTTTATCTTTGCAATTGTAGGGGAAGAACTGGGATTTGTTGGTTCTGCACTTGTTATTTTATTATTACTTTTTATTGTGTTAGAATGTTTATGGGTGGCAAAAAATGCCAAAGATTTAAGTGGGAAAATTATCGCAGCAGGTATGGGGGCATGGATTGCGTTTCAGAGTTTTTTTAATATCGGCGTAGCGATATGGATCCTTCCTAATACAGGTCTCCCGCTGCCATTTGTCAGTTATGGGATGAGCTCATTATTTAGTTTAATGATAGGGATAGGAGTCCTTTTAAATGTCAGTATACAGAGAGAACTTACTTTTAAAGAAGTTTTATATAATGATGAAGATTAAAAGATCAGTCGTATAAGCGACAGAACGGAGGAATCATGAATATTGGTCTTATAGCACACAACTCAAAGAAGAAATTGATGCAGAATTTTTGTATTGCTTACCGTGCTATTTTAAGTAAGCATACGCTTTATGCAACAGGGACAACAGGAAGACTAATTGAAGAAGTTACGAATCTGAATGTTCATAAGTATCTTGCAGGTCATCTGGGAGGAGAACAGCAGCTTGGTTCACAGGTGGAACACAATGAAATTGATTTGGTTATTTTTTTACGAGATCCTTCAGCAGTGAGTTCACATGAACCGGATGTAAATAATATTTTTCGTCTTTGCGATATGCACAATATCCCGCTTGCAACAAATCTGGCAACAGCAGAACTGCTGATTAAATCGCTGGATCGGGGTGATATGGAATGGCGTGAAATTTATAAACAGTAATAAAAGCGATAGTGGTAATTGGTAATGGAGTAAAAGAATGAAAGAGTCAAAAAGGTTTCAATGGATATCGGTTCTGGTGGTTTTGCTGCTCTGCGGATGTGGGAAGACAGATGAAGTGATGAAGGTGTATGATGTCTCTTCTCAGCAAAGTGAGTTTTCTTGCTTTGACGCCATGGATTTTAGTGTTGCTTCTTCCTTTGCTTCTAAATTATGTGTGGTTTCGGGAGACAATACGGCAGCGGCTTCCCTTACTGCAGAGGTAGCATCCATCTATAATATCAGTGAGCAGACAAATTTATATTCGAAAAATGTTCATGCCCGTATGAATCCGGCAAGTATTACAAAAGTAATGACCGTTCTGCTGGCTTTAGAGTACGGAAATATGGATGATGTAGTAATTATTACAGATGAAGCGATGATTTCGGAATCAGGTGCAACTCTTTTGGATCTGCATCCGGGCGATCAGATTACAATGGAAAATTTGGTTAAAGCATCCATGGTAAAATCGGCAAATGATGCGGCAGCGGCTATAGCTGTTCATATCGGAGAGAGTTTGGAAGGATTTGTGGATATGATGAATAAAAAAGCACTGGAATTGGGTGCAACTAATACACATTTTACAAATCCGCATGGACTGACGGATGAAGAACACTATACAACGGCATATGATCTCTATCTGATTTTAAATAAAGCATCTGAATATTCTGAGTTTCTTGATTTAGTACAGATGAAAGAGGCAGAAATTGTCTATATGGATGAAGCAGGAAATCCCAAATCGGTAAAAGTAACAAATTCAAACCGTTATATCAATGGAGGGGTAGAACCGCCGGATGGTGTGGTAGTGGTGGGAGGAAAAACTGGTACAACCAATGCGGCAGGCTCCTGCCTGGCACTTTTAAGTAAAAATGCAGCGGGCAAGTGGTTTTGTTCTGTTATTTTAAAGGCGGATAGTTCGGAAACCCTATTTCGAGAAATGAATACACTGCTTGGACTGGAAAATTGAGAGAATTGAGTAAAAATAACTTTTATTTTCTATACAACTATGTTATAATAGTTTTAACAAGTTTACATCCTAAGGAGGAGATTACAATGATACAGATTATTTCGGGAAAAAAGGGCAAAGGTAAGACAAAGCATTTAATCGATAAGGCAAATGCAGATGTGAAACAGGCTCATGGCAATATTGTATATTTGGATAAGAACAGCAAACATATGTATGAGTTAAGCAATAAGATTCGTCTGATTAATGTTTCGGATTATACGATTGAAAGCAGTGACGGATTTTTAGGATTTATTGCAGGAATTATTTCTCAGGATCACGATTTGGATACCATGTTTTTGGATAGTTTTTTAAAGGTATCTTGTTTAGAAGGACAGGATATTTCAGAGGTGATTGACAAATTGGATGTGATGGGGGAACGGTTTCATATCACATTTGTATTAAGTGTTTCTCTCGATGAAGTAGAACTTCCTGAAAATGCAAAGTCGAAGGTTTTGATCTCCTTATAAGATAGGAATAGGACAGAAAAGGATTACATAATAACGCTATTACCGGGGGGGTAATAGCGTTATTTTCATTTGGATAAAAAGATTAGGCTTCTTTTGCCGTGCTTTTTACTCGTCCAAAGAGTGTGATTAAATAGAGACCGCAGAGTCCAACCACTGCATAGATAATCCGGGAGAAAAGGTTCATATCACCGAATAAGAAGGCGACAAGATCTAATTTGAAGAGACCGATTAATCCCCAGTTTATAGCACCTATAATAGCGATTGTTAAAGCTGCGTAATCGAATCCTTTTGCGTTCATTGTGTACCTCCGTTCTGCCTGTCAGGCATAATGAAAATTTAATTGGTTATTCTGTTTTAGTATGAGCAAAAATTTTAGATTTATGATCGTTTTTAAAAGAACATTTGTTTTGTGCAAGTTTACGAATTTCCTGAAATATTGAAAAATGCTTTCTTTTCTGGGAAAAGCATATTATAATATAGAGAACTTATTTGGAGGATTGGGATAATATCTTCTAGTGATGGAATGGAAATAAGAAATGAGGGTAGAGAGTGGCTGTTTCGAAACGAAGAAGAAGACGGAGAAGACGTCCGAAAAAAGTAGTATCCATTAATCGGTATCGGGTACGATTGAATATGGGAGTATTTATTTTTTCGATTATTTTTCTCTATATGATCATCAGTATAGGTATTTATCTTACTAGGGAGCGGATTTCGATTTATGAAGTATCGGTTCAGGGATCTCTTACAAAATCGAAGAGTTATACCAGTCTTATCTTGCGCCAAGAAGAGGTTTCTTATGCAAATGGTTCCGGTTATGTGAATTATTATGTTCGGGAAGGCGGACGAGTCGGGGTAGGCGATGTAATTTATACATTGGATGAGAGCGGACGGCTTTCGGACTTGCTGTTTTCGGATAGTAAGAAAAGTTTGAAAGAAAGTGATCTTTCTAATTTAAAGGCAAAATTGACTTCTTATTGTATGTCTTATGATCCCATTCAGTTTGATGAAGTTTATAATATGAAGATTGAAATGGATTATGAGGTGTTGGAGCTTGCTAATACCAGTAATATTGCTAGTTTAGAGCAGGTGATTCAGGCACAGGCAGGAGGAGCATTTCTTCAGGGAACGGCGGCAAAGACCGGGACGATATCGTATTGTGTGGATGGATATGAGAGCTATACACCGGAGTCTGTAACGATGGCGGATTTTACAACGCCTTATTCGAAAAGAAATATAAAATCCGGGGATTTATTGACAAAGGAAAACGAAATTTATAAGACAGTGACATCGGATCATTGGACGTTAGTGTTTCCGCTTACGGAGGAGGACGTGGCGGAGTATCGGGATAAGACTTCTTTAACGATTCGGGTGGAAAAGGATGGGTTTGAGATTACAGGGGAGTTTTCTATGTTTTCAAATGAAACTGGAACGTTTGGGCAGCTTTCTATTCAGAATTATATGGTGCGTTATCTTTCAGAACGGTTTTTGACGTTTGAGATTCAAGAGTGGATGGAGACGGGATTGAAGATTCCTAAGACAGCGTTGGTGGAGAAGAGTTTTTATATGATTCCTAAGGAATATCTGATTACAAATACGGAGGATAAGTCTGGGTTTTTGGTAGATGGGTATAATGCGGAGAAGCAGGAGCAGGAGTCTAGTTTTATATCGCCTACGATTTATGCTTCAGACGAGGAGTATTATTATGTGGGGATGGATGAGTTCTCGGTTGGGACTTATATCAATAAGACGGATTCTAGTACACGGTATCAGATTGGGGCGAGTGCCTCTTTAAAGGGGGTTTATACGGTAAATCAGGGATATACGGTGTTCCGGCTGATTGAGATTCTTACGGAGAATGATGAGTATTATATTATAAAGACGAATACACGGTATGGGTTGTCTTTGTATGATCATATTATTTTGAACAGTAAGACGGTGGAGGAGAATCAGGTGATCTATCAGTAGAGGTTGTTTTTATTGGGAGGGTTCGGAGAGGACCTTGCTTTTATTGGAAGGGGCGGAGGGGGACGCTTGCCTTGGCAGAAGTTTCTTTGCTGGGGCCGTTTGCACTAAGGCTTCCTCGCAGCGGGCACATAAGGTGCGAAAAGACAGCACCTAAGTGCCGGCGGGAAGCAATACCCCTGCAAAGAAACTTCTGCCAAGACAAGCTGGTTTTTTCTTAAATTTCGATTGTTTTTTTGTTTTTGTTTGCTGGTTTTTTATGTTTTCTATTTATAAAGTTGCAGATTAATTTTTTTGATGTTATTTGGGATATTTTATGGGAACCGATTTTTAGTTTGTTGGTATAAATAAGATTGGTATATATGGGAGGTTTGGGGAGTGGAAGAGGTGAGATGGATTTAGGGATAGAATTGATGGATAAGAGAGAGGAAAGGAGTGAGGAGGATGACGGAACAGGATTTGTTGGATAATTTAAGAGAGGTAGAGGAACGAATTGAGCGGGCTTGTATTCGGTCTGGGCGGAAGAGAGAGGATGTTACTTTGATTGCGGTTAGTAAGACGAAGCCGCTTGCTATGCTGCAGACGGTTTATCAGGCTGGGATTCGGGAGTTTGGAGAAAATAAGGTACAGGAATTGTGTGAAAAGGCAGAAAATTTGAATTCGGATATTCATTGGCATATGATTGGGCATCTGCAGCGGATTAAGGTGCGGCAGGTGATTCAGAAAGCCTGTTTGATTCATTCGGTAGATTCTTTGCGGTTGGCGGAGCAGATTGAGTTGGAGGCTTCTAAGTGTGATAGGATTGTTCCTATTTTGATTGAGGTAAATGTGGCTGGAGAGGAGACGAAGTATGGCGTCTCGGTTTTGGAAGCACCGGAATTGATTCAAAAAATTTCTGATTTTGCACATATTCGGGTCAAAGGTTTGATGACAAGTGCTCCTTATGTAAGCAATTCAGAAGAAAATAGAGAATATTTTAAAAATTTATATCAATTGTGTATTGACATTCAAAAGAAAAACATTGATAATGTAGATATGGAAATTTTATCAATGGGTATGACAAATGATTATGAGGTTGCAATTGAGGAAGGTGCGACACATATCCGTGTTGGCACAGGTGTGTTTGGTGAACGGTTTTATCAAGTAAAGAAAGAGGATGAAGCGAATGTTTAGTGGATTAATGAATATCTTACACTTAGAAGATGAGTATGATGATGATTTTGACGAGGAATATGAAGAGGAAGTTCCTGCTAGAACCAGAAAGTCTTTTATTAAGAAAGATGTCCGTAATAGTGAAGATGACTATGAAGAGGATGCTGCTTCCGGTTCGAGCAGACAGCAGACGAAACCGAAGCCTACCAGACAGAATAAGGTTATTCCTATGCGTGGCACCAGTACAGCAGAGAAACAGATGGAGGTTTGTGTGATTAAGCCTACTTCTGTAGAGGACGGAAGAGAGATTTCGGATACGTTATTGGCTGGGCGTGCAGTAATTTTAAATCTGGAAGGTCTGCAGGTTAGTATTGCTCAGAGAATTATTGATTTTTCTTCAGGAGCTTGTTATTCGATTAATGGAAATTTACAAAAGGTTTCGAATTATATTTTTGTGATTACACCGGAATCAGTAGAAATTTCGGGAGACTTCCAGGAGTTAGTAAGTTCCGGCACAAATGGAAATGGATTTGATGTAACAGCTTATCGATCTGTTGGTATGTAGGAGAGAAAAAATGACAAAAGAAGAACAGTTGTTTCTAAAGCATATTTCGGATCTTGCTCATGCAGCATATCAGAAATATATTCCAACGAGTACTGGATTTTTGTCTTTATATGAACAGGATTTATTTTTCAGTCACAGAGAAAGTGTGCCGCCGATTGATTATAGATTAAACGGCGGCACTCCTTTTAGCGAAAGAAAAATGATTTGTTTTCTGCCGGATCAAGAACTTTATGCAGAGTATTCACCGATTTCCGTTCTGGAGATAGTACCCATACAGATAAAATTTTCAGAAGAATTGTCGCACAGAGATTACCTTGGGGCACTGCTCCATTTGGGGATAGATCGTTCTGTGCTGGGAGATATTTTAATACAGGAGGAGAAGTGTGCTTATCTGTTCTGTAAACAGACGATTTCGGATTTTATTGTGGAACATCTTTCTTGTGTAAAGCATACAAATGTCAGCTGCAGATATTATGAAGGGACGCCAGAGCAGCTGCAGCCACGTATGGAAACGATATGCGGCTCAGTTGCTTCTGAGCGGCTGGACAGTGTGCTTAGTGTTGTATTTTCTGGTTCCCGCAGTAAGTTAGCAGAGCTGATTGAAGGAAAGAAAGTGTTTGTAAACAGCCGATTGGAGGAGTCAGCAAGCTATTTGCTTAAACCTCAGGATGTGGTTTCGGTGCGTGGATATGGAAAGTTTATCTTTCAGGAAATTACCGGAATGACGAAAAAGGGAAGAAAGATGGTTTCTGTTAGGAAATATAGATAGGAGAAAAAAGGAATGTCACAGAGGATTACGGTTCATCAGGAGGAAAAACCGATTTATGATATTGTAATTGAGAAAGATTATAAGAAATTAAAGGAAGAATTGTTAAAGCTGCATAGTTTGGAGCGAAAGCTTTGTATTGTAACAGAAAGTACGGTGGGAGACTATTATGCACAGCAGGTAAAGGAATGTATTTTGCCCGCTGCCCAGGCAGTAGAAGTATTTACATTTCCGGCTGGGGAGGCAAATAAAAATTTATCTACGGTGCAGAAGCTTTATGAATTTTTGATTCTCCATCAGTTTGAGAGAACGGATTTATTGCTGGCGTTGGGCGGCGGAGTGGTTGGAGATTTAACCGGCTATGCAGCAGCTACTTATCTGCGTGGAATTGATTTTGTACAGCTTCCTACCTCTCTATTAGCACAGGTGGATTCGAGTATTGGCGGAAAGACAGGAGTCGATTTTGACTGTTACAAAAATATGGTAGGAGCGTTTTATCAGCCTAAATTAGTTTATATGAATCTGGCTGTATTGAAGACCTTGACGGAGAGGGAATATTTTTCTGGAATGGGAGAGATTATAAAGCATGGTTTGATTCAGGATGCGGCTTACTATCAGTGGCTGATGGATCATCAAAAAGAGATACAGGAAAGAGATCTTTTGGTATTAGAGCAAATGATTACAAGAAGCTGTCAGATTAAGCGGGGGGTGGTAGAACGAGATCCAAAGGAAAAGGGAGAACGTGCTCTTTTAAATTTTGGACATACTTTGGGACATGCGATAGAGAGGCTGATGCATTTTTCTTTGCTGCATGGAGAGTGTGTAGGGCTTGGAATGTTGGCAGCATATCGAATTGGTGTTAATCGGGGACAAATTTCAGAACAGAGTTATCAAAAGCTGGTTTCTTTATTAAAAGAGTTTGGAATGGAAACGGCTATTTCGGGACTATCTGCTTGTGAAATTGTAGCAGTGAGTAAAAATGATAAAAAGATGGAACAGGGAAAGGTAAAATTTATTCTGTTAAAAGAAGTGGGACATGCCTATATTGACCGAACCGTTACCGATCAGGAGATGGAACAGGCATTAGCAGAGATTGGAGCTGTTATATGATAAAAAGGGCAGAAAGGACGAATTTTGTATGGGCAGGAATCGCTGTTTTTTTGCTGGTATGTCTGGATCAGTGGACAAAATATCTTGCCGTTCGTTATCTGAAAGAGGCGGAGCCGATTGTGATCATCCGGCAGGTATTTGAGCTTTTTTATCTGGAAAACAGAGGGGCTGCTTTTGGGATTTTTCAGAATCAGCGATGGATATTTTTAGTTCTTACGGCTGTTACAATGGTGCTTTTGCTGTGGTTTTATAAGAGACTTCCTGTTGACAGACGATATTTGCCTTTGCGGATCTGTGTGGTTTCCATTTTTGCCGGAGCGGTTGGAAATATGATTGATCGAATAAAAAACGGATATGTAGTAGATTTTTTTTATTTTAAATGGATTGATTTTCCTGTATTTAATGTAGCAGATATCTATGTTACGGTTTCTGTGATAGCCGCCTTGCTGCTTTCGTTTTTTTATTATACGGAAGAAGAGATGCAGGAGTGGAGAGGCAGATAAAATTTATTTAGAAACAAAAAAGGAGCGATCAGCAAAGATGCAGGAAACAAAAATTTATGTGGAAGAGGAGCAGGCTGGAGAGAGAATCGACAAATATTTGGCTGAAGTACAGGAAGCACTTTCTCGCTCTTTTTTACAAAAATTAATAAAGGAAGGAAAGGTATTGGTAAATGGGAGCAGTGTAAAACCTCGCTATGAAGTTACGGTAGGAGATGAGATTTTCCTGCAGCTTCCAAAACCAGAAGAATTGGAAACGTTACCGGAAGAGATTCCGCTGGATATTTTATATGAAGATGCAGATCTTATTGTAGTAAATAAACCGAAAGGGATGGTGGTGCATCCGGCAGCAGGACATAACAGTGGTACTCTGGTAAATGCCCTGCTTTTTCATTGCGGAAAGGAACTTTCTGGAATTAATGGGGTTATGCGTCCTGGAATTGTTCACCGAATTGATAAAGATACAACAGGGGCATTAGTTGTCTGTAAAAATGATAAAGCACATGCCTGTCTGGCAGAACAGTTAAAGGTACATTCGATTACTAGAAAGTATTATGCGGTTGTGCATGGGGAGATTCGGACGGAAGAAGGAGTGATAGATGCACCAATCGGAAGACATCCGGTGGATCGCAAGAAAATGACAGTATTTCCAAAGGAAAGGATGCAGAGTGCAAGAACTGCAGTAACGCATTATCGGGTTTTGGATTATAGAAGCGGATATAGTTTAATCGAGTGTCAGTTAGAGACCGGAAGAACGCATCAGATTCGGGTGCATATGGCAAGTATTTATCATCCGGTTTTAGGGGATCGAGTGTATGGACCAGAGAAGTGCCCTTTTTCTTATTTGGAAGGACAGACACTTCATGCACGGATTTTGGGATTTCAGCACCCGTCTTCTGGGGAGTATATGGAGTTTGAGGCTCCGATGCCAGAGTATTTTTTAAAATTATTAGAGAAATTAAAATTGAAGATGCAGGAGTGAAATTATAAGAGAAGAGGGGCTAATTTTGAAAAAAGGAGAGAAGAAATGGCGATTGAAAAGGTAAAAGAATATTTTAAAAAATATGGGATAGAGGGAAAGGTGCAGGAGTTTGAAGTATCCAGTGCTACAGTGGAATTGGCTGCCGCTGCACTGCATTGTGAACCGCAGAGAATTGCGAAAACGTTGTCTTTTATGGTAAAGGAGCGTGTTGTGCTGGTGGTAGCGGCTGGAGATGCGAAGATTGATAATGGAAAATATAAGGCACAGTTTGGGACAAAGGCAAAGATGCTTTTGCCGGAAGAGGCGGAGAGATTGGTAGGTCATGCTGTGGGCGGGGTTTGTCCGTTTGCGGTTAATGAGGGAGTGGAGGTGTATTTGGATTTGTCGTTAAAGCGTTTTTCTACGGTTTTTCCTGCTTGCGGCAGTTCGAATAGTGCGATAGAGCTTACGATTTTCGAGTTGGAGAAATATTCGGGGTATATGGGATGGGTGGATGTTTGTAAGGGATATGAATAAAGGGGGAGGATGCTAAGGAGGACGCCAGGGAGGACGTCAGAGAGGGGAAGCGATTTCTTCCCGCTGTTCCGCTCTCCGAAAAGTAAGAATGTCTAATGCTTCTGGGGTTATGTGCATCCAGCCGGACGGATCGGGGTGCAATTCGCCCGTGCAGCGGGCTAAACAC
>CAJUEI010000073.1 GCA_910585255.1 uncultured Lachnospiraceae bacterium | reverse complement strand
GCAGGGGTATTGCTTCCCGCCGGCACTTAGATGCTGTCTTTTAGCATCTTATGTGTCCGCTGCGAGGAAGCCTTAGTGCAAACGGCCCCAGCAGAGAAAGATCCTCTCTTCCCATCGTTCGGACTGCAAAAATGATAGAAAGGAAATATCAAAAAAATATGGAACAATATACAGTAACAGGAATGAGCTGTGCCGCCTGCAGTGCTCGTGTAGAGAAAGCTGTAACAAAACTGCCCGGTGTGACTTCCTGTTCGGTCAGTTTATTAACAAATTCAATGGGCGTGGAAGGAACCGCATCTGCACAAGAAATTATAAAAGCAGTGGAAGAAGCAGGCTATGGTGCAAAGAAAAAGGGTTCCTCTGCCAAACAAAACAACCAAAGTGCAGAAGAAGAGTTATTAAAAGATAAAGAAACCCCAATTTTAAAACGCCGTTTATTTGCATCTTTAGGATTTTTGCTTGTATTAATGTATTTTTCAATGGGTCATATGATGTGGAACTGGCCTGCTCCGAAATTCTTAGCAGAAAATCATATTGCAATGGGTTTGCTGCAATTACTTTTAACAATAGCAGTAATGGTAATTAATCAAAAATTCTTTATCAGCGGATTTAAAAGCTTGTTCCATAAAGCCCCCAATATGGATACTTTAGTTGCATTGGGTTCCGCCGCTGCCTTTGTATATAGTACGTATGCCTTGTTTGCTATGACCGATGCACAGGTAAAAGGAAATATAACCGGTGTAATGGAATATATGCATGAATTTTATTTTGAATCAGCAGCCATGATTTTGACTTTAATAACAGTAGGAAAGATGTTAGAAGCAAAGTCAAAGGGGCGTACTACCGATGCTTTAAAAAGTCTCATGAAATTGGCACCTAAGACGGCTGTTATTTTACGGAATGGCACAGAGACAGAGGTTTCCATTGATGAAGTACAAAAGGGTGATATCTTTGTTGTTCGTCCGGGAGAAAATATTCCGGTAGATGGTATTGTATTAGAAGGAAACAGTGCAGTAAATGAATCGGCATTGACAGGAGAAAGTATTCCAGTGGATAAAACAGTTGGAGATTCGGTATCTGCAGCTACAGTAAATCAGTCAGGATTTATTCGCTGTGAGGCAACCAGAGTGGGAGAAGATACAACACTTTCGCAGATTATTCAGATGGTCAGTGATGCTTCTGCTACAAAAGCACCAATAGCAAAAGTAGCAGATAAAGTTTCTGGAATATTTGTGCCTGCTGTGATTACGATTGCTGTTATTACGACTTTAATCTGGCTTTTTGCCGGTAAAGAGATTGGGTTTGCTTTAGCAAGAGGGATTTCCGTATTAGTGATTAGCTGTCCTTGTGCATTGGGATTGGCTACTCCGGTTGCTATTATGGTAGGAAACGGGATGGGGGCAAAAAACGGGATTTTATTTAAAACGGCTGTTTCACTGGAAGAAACTGGAAAGATGCAGGTAGTAGCATTAGATAAGACCGGAACCATTACAAGCGGGGAACCAAAGGTAACGGATTTAATACCGGCAGAGGGAATTTCCGAAAGTGAGCTTTTATTTTTGGCTTATGCACTGGAAAGGAAGAGTGAGCATCCCTTGGCAAAGGCAATATTAGAGTATGCCAAGGAGGTAGGAACAGAAGAGGCAGAGATAACAGAATTTCAGGCATTGCCTGGAAACGGACTTTCTGGTATATTAGAAGGGAGAAAAGTTGCCGGCGGAAATGCCCGGTTTATCGGTCATATGGCAGTAATTCCCGATGCTATTACAAAGCGTTCGGAACAGTTGGCAGAGGAGGGAAAGACACCGTTATTTTTTGCAAAAGACGGAATACTAATAGGAGTGATTGCGGTTGCAGATGTGATAAAAGAAGATAGCCCAAAAGCAATTTTAGAATTAAAAAATATGGGACTTTCGGTTGTGATGCTGACCGGGGATAATGAGCGGACGGCAGCAGCTATTGGAAAACAGGCAGGAGTGGATCAGGTGATTGCCGGTGTACTTCCAGAGGGGAAAGAACAGGTTATTCGAGAATTAAAGGAACAGGGAAAAGTGGTGATGGTAGGAGATGGAATCAACGATGCCCCGGCTCTTATACGGGCAGATATGGGAATTGCGATTGGTGCAGGGACAGATATTGCAATAGATGCAGCGGATATTGTATTGATGAAGAGCAGTTTATTAGATGTTCCGGCAGCTATTCGTTTAAGCCGGGCTACGCTTCGGAATATTCATCAAAATTTGTTTTGGGCGTTTTTTTATAATGTAATTGGAATACCGCTGGCAGCCGGAATGTGGATTCCTATTTTTCATTGGCAGTTAAATCCGATGTTTGGGGCAGCAGCGATGAGCTTATCTAGCTTTTGTGTTGTAACAAATGCATTGCGTTTAAATTTGTTTGATATGCACGATGCCGGAAAAGATAAAAAAAGAAAAAAGAGAGAAAAGAGCGAAGAGAAAGAAAAAAGTCAAAATCAGGAAAATCTAAGAAATTTAAAAGATTTAGAAAAAGAAAAAATGGAGGACAAAACAATGACAAAAACGATGAAAATTGAAGGAATGATGTGCGGACACTGCGAGGCACGGGTAAAAAAGTGTTTAGAGGCGTTGGAAGGTGTCTCGGAAGCAGCAGTAAGTCATGAGGCTGGGACAGCAGTCGTTACTTTAAGTGAAGCAGTTTCAGATGATGTACTGAAAAAGGCAGTGGAAGATCAAGATTATACAGTAGTTTCTATTTTAGAAGAATAAGAGAAAAAGAAGAGAGTAAAAACCCTGTAGGATTTTTACTCTTACTTTTTTAACCTGTCAAGGAAGTAGCAGAGCGGATTTCGAATTTCCTTTGACTAATAAGTATATTTTTTTATAGAAGAAAGGGACAGCGATGAAAAGATGTTTTTGGCTTACGGGTTTATCTCATGCAGATTTTTTTTCTGTAAATACGGGATTGATTCTTGGAGACAGTGAAACGGTAATTGTTGATACCGGCTTTAATTTAGAATCGGCAAGGACAATTTATGATTTTGCATATTATATTGCTCCTAATAATAAGATTACTACAGTGGTAAATTTAGAAAAGCATTATGATCATATTTTTGGAAATGCCTATTTTATAGAGAAAGGCTGTAAGATAATAGCTCATAGAGATGTTTGTTTAACAGAAGAAGAATTAGAACAGTATAAAAAGGGAGCAAACGATTCTATTTCTATAGCCCGGCGGAGAGAGAATCGAGAAGGGTATTTATATTTTGAAGGGGTAAAGCCATTTGTACCAGATAGGAAAATAGAGAAGGATAGTAGACTTTTTATAGATGGAGTGGATATTGAAATCTATTTGGCACCCGGGCATACAGATACGAATTTAATTTTATATGAGAAGCAAGAGAAGGTGATGTATGTAGCTGATACAATTTATTCTGGATTTTTGCCGACTTTTTCTTTTGGGAATGTTTCACTGTGGAAGAGCTGGCTTTCTGCATTGGAATTGATAGAAAGAAAAAATCCTGAGGTTGTGGTTCCGGGACATGGGAAAGTTTTGATTGGAGAGGAAATTAGAAAAGAAGTAGAACGGCATAGGGAATTGCTGATTTCTAGGATAGCAGAATAGTTAATTGCAATTTTATTGTTTGGGACTGTTACATAAAAGAAGGGTACGGGAAATATTTCTTTTATGTAACAATCCCATATTATTACTTCAGATAATATATATCAAAGCGATTATCTTTATCTAAGGCAATTATTATTTCACCTCATCAAGAAAGTAACGGAGCGGATTCCGAAATTTCTTTTGACTTAAATAAATTATTTTGCAAGTGAGTATCTAATGGTTTTTTATAATATCTTTAAACTGCATATTGTATAATTCAGAATATCGTCCTTCCTTTTTCAGTAATGCTGCATGATTTCCTGTTTCGACTATTTTTCCAGATTCCATTACTAGGATTTTGTCGGCATTTACAATAGTAGAAAGTCTATGAGCGATTACAATAGATGTTCTGCCTTTCATTAAATTTTCCAGGGCATCTTGTACAAGTTCCTCGGATTCGGAATCTAAAGCACTTGTTGCTTCGTCTAATATAAGAAGTTTCGGGTTTTTTAAAAATACCCTTGCTATTGCGATTCGCTGTTTCTGCCCTCCTGATAGTCCTATTCCTCGTTCTCCTAACATAGTATCAAATTTTTGAGGTGTTTTTAGGATAAAGTCATAGGCATTAGCGGATTTGGCGGCGTCTTCCACTTCTTGATCTGTAGCATTAGGTTTGCCGTATAAAATATTTTCTTTTATTGTACCAGAAAAGAGCAGGGTATCTTGAAATACAATTCCTATTTTCTCGTATAAAGATTTTAGAGAATAGTCTTTGATATCAATGTCATTAATGATAACACTTCCTTTATAGGGGTCATAAAAACGTGTTAGTATATTTACCAGTGTAGTTTTTCCGCAACCGCTTGAGCCTACAAGGGCAATATTTTCTCCTTGTTGGATAGAAAAGTCAATATCATATAAAGCGTAATCGTTATTTTCTTCATTGTATTTGAAATATACATGATTAAAGTTTATATTGATAGGGGTATGAGGATCGAGAGTAAGAGCGTTGCTTTTTTCTTTTATATCAGGCGGAGTGTCTAATATCTCAAATACTCTTTCAATTCCGGCAATACTTTTTGAGTAGATAAGATTCAATTCGGCAAACCTTCTTAAAGGTGTGATAAAGTATCCTAAATAGGAGTAAAATATAATTAAATCACCTATAGTCATAACCCCTTTTACGATATACACAGCCGATAAGCATACAACAATCGAAACGGTTATTTCGGATAAAGAACCTGTGACGGCTTCTCCCAATGAACTGTAACGATTTGTTTTTCGTGTAAAGCGGTAAATTTTTTCGGAATAGTTGTTAAATTTTTCTATCTCATAGTCTTCCATATTAAAAAGTTTAACTGTAGCGAAACCAGCCATATGTTCCTGAGTATATCCAGAAATTTCCGAAATATTATTTTGCACTTTTCTGCTTTCTCTATAAATCCGCATACGGATTTTTTTTGTAATAATTACCGATAAAGGTACGGCGGTAAAGCACAGCAATGTCAGTGGCACGTTAATCGAAAACATAAGAATCAGATATACGATAAGCATAATAAAGTCAATCCAAATGTTGGTAGCTACGCTCCATATAAAACTATGTATGGAATCTACATCACTGCTGATTCTTGTAACAAGATTTCCAGATTTATTTTTATGATGGAATAAAGCCGACATTTTTTGCAGATGACTGTATAACTGACACCGCATAGTGTGGGTTATTCTATTTGCCGCTTCCAGCGAACAGTTTTGTCTTAAAAATGCTGATGGAATATAGATAAATAGATATATCATAAGCAATAGGATAAGCCATTTGAAAATTTCGTTTATTTTTTCGCCTGCCGTTAATGTTTCTGACACGAGAAGAGTGTCTGTAAAATATTTTAAAACTTGAGGAAGAATTAAGGGAAGGATTAATTTTAATACTCCAAAAACAGTTGAAATCAATATAAGATACCAGTGAGGTTTTATATAGGATAACAAACGGATTATACTTTTTTTCTTTTTATTCATTCTAAAATCTCCTCCAATTTGTGGTATATTTCAGAAAACTGAAAAGAAATGATTTGCTTTTTCAAGTTTGCTGACTGTATTTGTGTCGGTATGTATTTGCCGGATACTTATATGTTATACTGAAATATGGAAGGATTCCATTCAATCTATGCCTGAGTTTTTGACAAATCTTATATATTATGCTATACTTTGAGTCACCTGTAAGAAATGAGAGGAGATGATGGAAGTGCCGCTTCCTATTCCTAAAGGAAAACAAATTGTTGTTGAAAGAAATTTAAGACCATCTGAGTTTTGCATGTCTTCTATGGATATGGCTACAGACCATTATAGTGTAGGATATATTATTAAGGGAGACAGAAGAGTTATTATGCCTTTAGAGAGTTACCGCTATCATTCTGGAGATGTTACTTTTGGAGTACCATATATGTATCATCGTACCGTTTCGGATAGTGATATTCCTTATGACAGCTATATTGTTAAATTTACGCCTGAATTTATAAAACCTTTTTTAAATCAGGTTGAAAAAAGGATATTTTATGAATTGTGCAGGTATAAGGTGTTTCATTTTTCTGCTGAGTCCCAGACTAAAATAGAGAGAATATTTTTTGAGATGTTCGAAGAATATCATAAGAACGTCCACTATACAGAGTTTATACTTCAAGGAATGTTAAATCGGCTTTTAATAACCATATGGGAGAATAAACTTAACAGTAATGTTATAGGAGAGAAATCGCCGCTGTCAAAGTCTATAGTTGACATATTATATTATATAGAAAATAACTACTATAATGAAATTACCCTTGAAAAAGCGGCTCAAATGGCACATTTCTCAAATTCTTATTTTTCAAGAATTTTCAAGCTGCAGCTTGGAATGTCTTTCACAGAATATGTAAATAATGTACGTATTACCCAAGCGAAAAAAATGCTGATTCAAACAGATAAATCTATTATGGAAATAGCTTTAGAGATAGGATATTGTCATGGAGATTACCTTTCTGCACAATTTAAAAATAAAACAGGTATGACACCGTCTCAATTTCGAAATAGTCTAAAAAAATAATGATATAGGAAAAAAGCGGTCTGTTGCACAAGGAAGAAAAGGAGACTGCAGAAAATTTGGACATCCCATTTTATGAAAAAATGCGAGATAATAGAAGTAACCAGCCAGCTATTCTTTCGCACTCCAATAAAAAAAGGAAGTTTTATAATGAAATAAGAATAACAGATTGATTCTGTAAAAAATAGAGGATATAATAAAGAAAAAAGGGATATATTTTTTTATCCTTGTGGTAGGGTAAAAAAGTTAAGATATGAAAGAGGAAAAGTCAATGGATGAGAAAGCGAAAGATTCGATTATGATAGATACTGAAATAAAAAATGCAATAAAAGCAACGGATAAAGATGCACAATATGACGAAAGTGCCATTTGTTAGGAAATAAGAGGATACTTGCTCATATATTGCTGAAGTATAGGACAGATAAAGAAGAAATTGGAAAATTAGCATTTTATAGTGATTTAAGAGGAAAAAAGATAGCACCAATTGATGAAAAATTACTTGAATATTGGGAAAGTTAAATTTCAGGTTTATCTGCTAATTGCCTTAATTTCCCTTGTTTTTGCTCCTATTGGCAAGCTACAAGAGAATGTTTTTGTTATTCAGTTTTCATTGCTTAATTCACTCTTACAATTTTATCCAAGAGTGGATAGGCTTATAATAAACGGGATAGATTTTTTAAGGTCATATAATATAAAACCGATAAGCAAAGGAGCAGACAATATAACTGAAACGAAACAGAAAAGAAAACCGCACGGGCACAATAGAGTAGTTGGTGTAAAATGTAGAGTAGAGGCTGTCGAAAGGCAGGTGCAGTTCATGGGCATAAAGATAAATCAGAATCGAATATATTGAATCTGACGTATAGAAAGGAAAAGTATGATAGAATATAGTTATAACAATCAATATCTTACAAAAAACAATCAACCATGGTTTCCTGTAATGGGAGAATTTCATTATTCTCGTTATCCGAAAGCATATTGGAAAGAAAGTATTGATAAAATAAAAGCAGGCGGAGTAGAGGTGCTTTCTACATATGTTATCTGGATTCATCATGAAGAGATAGAAGGAGAGTATGATTTTAGTGACAATCGAGATTTAAGAGGTTTTTTACAAGTATGTAAAGAGTGCAGAGTAAAATTGATACTTCGTATTGGTCCCTGGGTACATGGAGAAGTAAGAAACGGAGGATTTCCCGATTGGCTGTTAAAGAAAGACTATCCCGTCCGCAGCAATGATCCCCACTATTTTGCAGAAGTAGAACGTTTTTATTCCTGTATCTATCAGCAGGCAGAAGGCTATCTTTTAAAAGACGGCGGACCGATTATTGGAATACAGATTGAAAATGAATATGGACATGCTGGAGGTCTTCAGGGAGAAGAAGGTGAACAGCATATGAAAACGCTTCTGAAACTGGCAAAAAAAGTCGGTTTTTATGTACCTTTCTATACGGCAACCGGCTGGGGAGGTGCCGTAACAGGAGGGATGCTTCCGGTTATGGGCGGATATTGTGATGCCCCGTGGGATACCCGTTTAGAAAAACTCCCGCCAAGCGGAAATTATATATTTACCAAGGAAAGAAATGATCACAACATTGGCAGCGACTATCAACTGGGGCATGGCATTACATTTGACACCGGGCAATTTCCCTATCTTACAGCCGAGTTAGGAGGAGGACTTCAGGTAACGCACCATAGAAGACCTGTAGCCAGTGCAGAGGACATTGGGGCTATGACAGTAGTAAAATTGGGAAGTGGTGTAAACCTTTTAGGATATTATATGTACCATGGCGGAACAAATCCAAAAGGGAAATTAACCACACTTCAGGAGAGCAAAGAAACCGGTTCGCCTAACGATCTGCCGATGATGAATTATGACTTTCATGCTCCGATTCGGGAGTATGGACAGATATCGGAAACTTATAAGGAAATTAAATTAATAGCGATGTTTCTTCAGGATTTTGGCAGTGAACTGTGCAGGATGCCCGCTGTTTTTCCAAAAGAAAATCCATTGTTTCCAACTAATTTAACGGACATTAGGATAGCGGTTCGGCAGAATGAAACAGAGGGATATGTATTTATCAATAATTATCAAAGGCACTATACTATGGCAGAACATAAAGACTATAGGATACAAATTCCTTTGCCAAAAGAAACGATTCTCTTTCCTCCTATTACGATTCGAGATAAAGATTTCTTTTTCTTTCCATTTAATATGAAAATCGGAAAAGCTGTGTTAAAGTCTGCTCTGGCAACTCCTCTCTGCCGATTAGAAAATTCCGATCAGACAACCTATGTTTTTTATTCCGATCAAAATCCGCTTTATCAAATAGAAGGGGAGTTAAAGAACGAAAACATCTTGACCTTAAGTCGGGAAGATGCCAAAAATGCTTATAAAATAATTCGAAAAAAGGAATATTTATTTCTCAGCAAAAGTGCCGTAGTAGATCAGGAAGATCGAATCTGCATTATTGGGAGAGGAATACCGAAATTTCGGGTATATCCCGCACTGCCAAAGGTACCAGAGGGATTTTCACAGTTAGAGAACTGGAGGGAATTTGCCGTGTATCAAAAGAAAATAAAAAAGACAGAGAGTACCGTTTCTTTTACAGAGACAGAAAGAACCAAGCAGAGATCCCTCTATGAAATACAGATTCAATATAAAGAAAAGGCTTGTGAAAGCCAGGAACTTTATCTGGTTTTAAAATATCGTGGAGACTGTGCACAGCTTTGGATTAACGGAGCATTAGAAGACGATCACTTTTATCAGGGGGAGGATTGGGAGATTGGGCTTAGACGCTATGGATTTCCTAAAAAGGTACAGGTTGAGATTCGGACATTAAAAGAAACCGATCCGAGATTTTTAGAAGTATGGCCTAAAATGGAAAAAGACGGAACTGTTTGCAGGCTGGATGCAGCGGAACTAATAGAAGAGTTTCAGACAGAACTGATTTTATAATGTGATATATAAGTGATAAGTCCTATAAAAAAGATGGTTTACTTTAAAAACAAAGACTATGACAAGGATGGTGATATCATGGTTATAGTCTTTTTTTATGCACACAAGTATCCAAAAGAACGAATGTCAGCAAAACTGACGAACCTTCCGGCGAGTAGGAAAAATATTGTAATTCTAATATAAAATGGAAGAGAACTGCAGAAAGAAATGAAAAAGCCAAAAAGAATAATAATATTTTTTAATATTTTTGAAACCAAAAGACCGTATCTAACGTCTAATGATTGTAAAACAAAAGGAAGGACGTCCATATTTGTTTTATAATTATATGCATGCAGGAGAAAGTTAATGAAAAGCAGAGAAATAAAGCTTTGGATAAAGAAGGCACAGAAGCATGATAAAGATGCATTTATCGAATTAATGCAGTTATATATGAAAGATATGTATAAAACTGCCATTGCAATTCTAATGAATGAAGAAGATGCAGCAGATGCCCTTCAGGATACTATTCTTACTTGTTGGGAGAAGTTATATACACTTAAAAAACCAGAATTCTTTAAAACATGGATGACTCGAATACTGATAAACCATTGCTATGATATTATAAGAGACAATACCGTTTATAAGAATGTAGAATCTTATGAAGAACCGTCAAAATGTGATGAATATAATTTAGAATTGAAGGAGGCATATGCTTCTATAGACGAACGATATCGGCTGCCTTTGGAATTGTACTATAGTCAGGGATTCAAGATGAGGGAAATTGCAGAAATGTTGTCCTTACCGTTAAATACCATCAAGACCAGAATTTCAAGAGGAAGGAAAGAGCTAGAAGAGTATTATCGCAATTGTTAGGAGGATAGAAATGTTAAATAAGAAAAATGTATTTTCTGAAGAAATAGAATTGCCGGAAATTGTATTGAAAAAAACAAATCAAGCCTTTGAAATGATTAAACAGGAGGACATTCGTTGTATGGAAAAAATAAATACTAAAAGTAAAAAATTATTTAAAACACAGGCTGCCGCTGTTGCTGTTGTTTGTATAGTAGCAGTCAGCAGTATAAGTGCAGCAGCAGCAATTCATCATTGGGGAAGGGGCATGAATGGAAATATTCAGGCATCCGAAGAGCAGCAGCAAGTGCTTATAGAAGAGAACATAGCAAAAGTATATAGTGAAGATCCAGACAGTTCATCACTTGCTGTAACGGATAATGGTATTACGATAAGACCGGATACGGTTGTTGTAGATGAGAGATTGGTATATATGTCATTTTGTATTTCTGGTTATAGTGTAGAAGATAGAACAGAACCGGGATTTGAAGCGGTAAGTGTGTATCAGGGAGATAATCCAGAGGATAGTGATGCATGGGTAGATATGAATGGAACGATGTATAATGGAATTATTCCTGATGAAAATGGTATCCCAATATATGAAGACGGAACTTCTATAGAGAGTGATGAAGACGGAAGCATTATCTGTCATTATACGGACAGCAATGGAAATATGGAATATATTATTCAGGCAAGTGTTGTGGATGAGAAGGATTCATTTCTTGGCAAGACAATGCATATTGGTTTTAAAAATCTGGGAACTCTTTCAAAAGCAGAATTTACTCCGGCGGTAGAAGGAAACTGGGATTTTGAAATAACCCTTCCTGATGTAAGCTCTTCTCAAACTATTGAGGTGGGACAGAAAGTGGAAGGGACAGATTTTACAATAGAAAATATCAGTATTTCTCCTGTTTCCATAAAAGTTTATTATTCTGTTGGTACGGCTCCTGCTGAAAATGAAGATGATCTTGGTATTCCTGAAGTGAAGGGAGTGGTACTAAAAGACGGAACAAGAATACCTTACTTAATGGATGGCGGCGGTTCTGGATATACAGACAGCAGTAAGCATAATGCCTATCAAATAGCAGGTTATGATCGAGTGATTGATGTGGAGGAGGTAGCTGCACTAATCGTTTCGACTTCATATGAAAATAAAAAAGTTGAAATACCCATTTCAAAATAGCAGATAACGGGGCAGGATAAGAAAATACCAGAAGAAATCCGGGCGGACAGATAAGTCCGCCCGGTTTCTATGTGCAGACCCGTGCAGATGAAATATACCGCTAAGGCGGCATACGGGTCGCACAGCGAGCAGGGGAAGTAAACTTCCTTACTCGATTACATACACGCATTTTTCAAAACGATGTCAGCAAAACTGACTGACGTCTGGTGCAGTGAGTAGGGGGATTTCCTTGTGTCAGGTGGGGTGCAGGCACCATCTGACAAGCTGTGATAGCAGCATAGGATTATGAGAAAGTAGTGGAGCGGATTCCGAAATTCCTTTGACTTATAAAAAAATTTTTTCGGATGAGACCAAACAAGCCTGTTATTCATCTAATGAATGGAAAGAGGAAATCGGTCAGTGCACAAGACAGAATATAAGCCGGCAGAAAGGATAGTATGACAAAGGAGCAATTAGGAAATTTAATTATTTTATCGGAGGAAACTATGTATCATGTAGCAAAAACTTTGCTGAGAAATGATGCAGATTGTGCAGATGCTATACAGGAGGCAATAGTAAAAGCGTTTTCTAATATTCATACATTGCACAAGGATTCCTATGGAAAAACATGGCTGATTCGAATTGTAATCAATGAATGTTATATGATTATGAGACGAGAGAAAAAGTTGATCTCTTTGGAAGAATATATGCAGGAAGAGCGGGCAGCCGAGGAAAGAGATTATTCGGATTTATATGAAGCGATTTATCGTCTTCCAGAGGAGATACGGCTTACCGTTACACTTTATTATCTGGAGGGATATCGTGTGAAAGAGATAGCCGCTTTGATGGAAACCACAGAGAGTACCATAAAGAATCGGCTTGCAAGGGCAAGAGCAAAGATAAAATCAGAGTTGGAATGGGCAAAATAGTAGATCGTTCTTAGCGGTTGGAAGCTTGGAGGTTGACAATGAGATTAGAAAATTTAAAACAGGATTTTCCTGAGATGCCAGAGGAGTTAAGGGCAATGATAGAAGGAGAAGTACAAAAACAGATAGGTACAGTAAAACAAACCGGAAAGAAGAGGATTATTATGATCAAGAGGTCTTTAGTGGCAGCAGCGGCAGCCGTAATGCTTTTGGGCACCACAATATTTGCTGGTGTGATTTATCAGATGCGTAGTGAGGCAGTGGGAAAGTATGGAGTAAACGTAAAGGGATTAGAAGTGACTTCTGCTGAACCTGTACAAGACTTTGCCTCTGTAAGAATGGAAGTTTCTTATCTGCCGGATGGAATGATAGAGACAGAGGACGGAAAATACAGTTATCAGGACGCATTGTATCAGGGCGGAGTATCGATCTGTTTTTACGATATGGATACGACAGATGCCGAGTTTGAAATGCTGACTAAAAATGTAATAAAAAGCGAGACAATTCAAGTCGGAAACTATGACGGCATTTATTTGGAGTTACAGGGAGCAGAAGAAATATCTTTTAATCAGCGGATTTACGTAGCATACCCAGATTTTCACTACGTAATGGAATTGTTTGCTGCATCAGATGTATCCAAACAGGAGGCATTAAAGATTGCAGAAGGGATTCGGCTTCTGCCGGATACAAGCGGAGCAGAAAAAGGACTTGTACGGGCTTATAGCTGGAGTGAATATCTAGCATCTCAGAAAGAAGATTTACAAGAAGAACAGATCGTGAGTGATGTGGTATGGCAGGATGCTTCTGTCTTAAAAAATACCCATACAGTCGGAGAAGCTTTTTGGGCATATACAAAAGAAGAAAGAGAGCATGAAACGTTAGGACAATTAAAGATTAAAGTAACAGATGTACAGATATCGGATCGAGCAGATCTTTTAAATCCATCGGGGTTGGATGCAGATTTGAAAAAAGAATTGGAAAAAGAATTAGATACAGAGGGAAAGCTGCTTCCTGCTCAGATAAATTATATCAAGTATGGAAATGGAATTGATACACTTAATACGGTTGTAGACAGCAGAGAAGTTCCGCAAAAATTAGTCTATATTACAGCAGAATATACCAATGTTGGAGAAGAGACATTACCGGAAGTATTATTTATGGGGAGTTTGGTTAGAATTCAAGAAGAAGGAAATCGAATAAAAATGTATAATGGAGAAGAGCCCAAGGCAGGAGATGCATGGGATGCAGCACAGACAGCAGGTGCGGCACACTATTGGGAAATGTGGTATTATGATGTGCATGGCGGGGAAAGAGGAAATAATTATATTACTGATTTAAAGCCAAGCGAAACGAAAACCGTGCATATGGCATGGATTGTACCGGAGGCGGAACTAGAGTATCTCTATCTTAGTTTTGATACGTATGGATGCTATGAATTTAGTGAACGTGCACTTGAGATTGGATATGTGGATATTCGAAAATAAACGATAAAATAGACAAAGCAGAGGGGTCTAATCAGAAAACGTTTTTTGATAAAAGTTTTCTGATTAGATTAGACTTTATTCGCTAAGAATGGTACCATCAGTTGCAATAACAACTGTATGCCAAGGAATGGATTTTTGGCTGTTCTGTAAAGCAGTTTTTACCGCTTGTTCTAACCCGCCGCAGCATGGAACTTCCATTCGCACAAGAGTAATACTCTTAATTTCATTACTAAGAAGAATATCGGTTAATTTTTCAGCATAAAAGATATTGTCCAATTTAGGACATCCAATAAGAGTAATACGATTGCGGATAAATTTATTATGAAAATTTCCATATGCATAAGCCGTGCAATCTGCAGCAATTAATAGATCCGCATTTTGGAAATAAGGGGCATGAATAGGAGCAAGTTTTATTTGTACAGGCCATTGGGTAAGCTGACTTTGATTTTCTGTATCACAGACAGATTCGTTGGTCTGTCTGGAACGAATTTCTTTTATCCTGTTGCCCGGGCAGCTATGCGGGACAGAAGCAGTTTTTTCTTGCTGAGCCGCTTTAACAGCCAGCTCATTATAAGGTGCAGCTTCTCTTTCAATAAAAGAAATAGCATTAGTCGGGCAGGCAGGAAGACAGTCACCTAATCCGTCACAATAATCATCTCGAAGCAGTTTAGCTTTTCCATCTACCATTCCGATAGCACCTTCATGACAGGCGGCGGCACATGCTCCGCAGCCATTGCATTTGTTTTCATCAATTTGAATAATTTTTCTAATCATTTTTATCCTCCTAAGCAGATGTATATCATAATGAAAAAGTCCATATAGAATTTGACCCGGTTGACTTTATGGAATTACTATAATACAATTAAGAGAAAAAATCTGTTGTATTTCCAACAAAAATAAAAAATATCGAAAAGTGCAGGATAAAAAAGAGATGGAAAAGTGCAAAAAAGAAATAAAAGAATACTTGCCGATTATAAAAAAAGCCAAACTATTTTCAAAACTAGAACAAGATGCAGTCGAGTCGATTCTGCATTGTCTGTCGGCAGAGATACGTTCCTATCAAAAGGGAGAATTTATCTTTCGGATTGGGGAGTCTATTTCAGAAGTAGCATTGTTATTAGAGGGCTGTATTTATATTCAAAGAGAAGATTATTGGGGGAATCTTAGTATATTGAGTGAGATTTCGCAGGGGGAACTGTTTGGAGAAACCTATGCGGTTTTAGAGAGTGATGCAATGGTCAACAATGTACTTGCAGTGACAGACTGTGAGGTGTTATTTTTTCCTTTTGCTGCTCTATTTCAGCTATGTTCCTTTCGATGCTGTTTTTACACACAATTAATTCAAAATCTTTTTATAGTAATGGCATCGAAAAATAGAATACTTGCACAGAAATTAGGACATATGTCACAGCGGACAACTCGTGAGAAATTGTTATCTTATCTGTCGGAGCAGTCTGTAAAAGCGGGGAGCTCCTCTTTTACAATTCCATTTAACCGGCAGCAGCTTGCAGATTTTTTATCGGTTGATCGAAGTGCAATGTCAAATGAGCTGTCAAAGATGAAGCGGGAAGGAAAACTAGACTTTTATCGAAGCTATTTTACACTAAAAGAATCGTAACAGAACAGCAGAAGAAAAGGGAACGCCAGAATTCAGAAGCAATGACTTCCAAACTCTGGCTGTTTTTTGTCTGTAAATTAGCGGTATTTATGAATAAACCTTTAATCAGCAAAGTGTTTTCCCGTGT
>CAJUEI010000072.1 GCA_910585255.1 uncultured Lachnospiraceae bacterium | reverse complement strand
ATATGCGGCGGCTATTGTCTTAAAATATAGAAAAATCTACAGAAAAGGAAAAAGTAGATAAATAGTTGAAAATTGGATGTTATATTTGTATGTTAGGAGGTGTATTTTATGAGTACAAAAATATTGATCGTTGATGATGAAAAAGATATTGTATCTATGCTTTGCCGTTTTTTTGAAAGTAAGGGTTTTTGTGTGTTGCCTGCTTCAAACGGTGCAGAAGCACTAAAACAAGTAGAAAAGCAGCCGGACATTATTTTGCTTGATATCAATATGCCTGGATTAGACGGATTGGAGGTTTGTACGCGTATCCGCAATCATATATCCTCTCCCATTCTTTTTCTAACTGCACGAATTGAGGATACAGACAAGGTAAAAGGCTTTGCTGTCGGCGGTGATGATTACATTGTTAAACCTTTTTCCCTTATAGAACTTGAAGCACGGGTGCATGCTCATCTGCGGCGAGAAGCACGGCACAATTTTGAAACACAAATCAGGTTTTCTGGCGATTTAACAATTGACTACTTCGAGCGTTGCTTATTCTTTGCTGATAAGCGGATTGGACTTGCAAAAAAGGAGTTTGATATTGTGGAATTGCTTTCTCAAAACCCAGGACAGGTCTTTGATAAAGAACGGATTTATGAGTATATTTGGGGATATGACAGCGAGGGAGACAGCAGTGTTGTTACAGAACATATCCGTAGAATACGAACAAAAATCGCAGAATATACAAATCAGATATATATTGAAACCGTTTGGGGGTGTGGATATAAATGGATAAAATAAAATATCTGAGGCTGAATTTATCTCTTAGAAAAAGTCTTGTGCTATATCTAGTGGTTTTTGTTATCCTTGCCATTATACTTTGTACAGCAACTATTTCTATATGTAATAACACAGTCAATATGATTCAGGCATCCTATCCACCGTCCGGCGAAAAATATTATTTAACGAATGAACAGGGGGAACGATTGGGCGATGGTGCCTATATTGGAAACACACCTGTTATATTTTCTGAAGAAGACGAACGCACCATAGCTTTACTAGAACTGCTGCCCTTGATTGCAGCACCTGTTTATTCAGCATTATGTATGATAGCAGCGGTATTACTGTTCTATAAGAATAAATTAAAAAAACCACTGACAGAGCTTCGAGCAGCGTCTGAAAAAATATCAAGCAATGACTTAAGCTTTTCAATCGAATATAGCAGTAAAGATGAATTGGGACAGCTATGTCATTCATTTGAAATTATGCGTACTGCACTTGCAAATAATTTTTCTGAAATGTGGAGGCAGGTCGAGGAACGCAAACAACTTAATGCTGCTTTTGCCCACGATTTGCGTACCCCTCTTACGGTACTAAAAGGCTATAATGAAATGCTGCAAACAAATGAAGATAAGCAGACAAGAGAGATTGCTGCTACTATGGAGAAACACATTTCCCGCATGGAGACTTATGTAAGCAGTATGAGCAGTCTTAGGCGGATGGAAGATACACAGCCGGAGTACAAAGTAATCCCTTTGCAGCCATTTCTTTCTTCTCTGTATGAAAGTGCAAAGATTGTATGTACACAAAACGGCAAAGAATTGTTTTTACAAAATCGCATACTCCTTTCACAGCTATCGCTTGACCATACATTTATTTCCCAAGTATGCAACAATCTCATCTCCAATGCCGTAAGATATGCCCAAACTGCAGTAACACTATCTTTTACTTTGCACGATAACGGCTTGCTGCTTTCCATATCCGACAATGGGAAAGGATTTGATAAAAACAGTCTGCAAAGGGCTGCAAATCCATATTTTACAGAAGAAAGCAATCATTCTGAACATTTTGGGCTCGGGCTATATATTTGCAGGCTGCTTTGTGAACACCACAACGGCTACTTAAAAATTGAGAATACCTCAAACGGAGCACTTGTGTCTGCCTATTTCAAATCTCCTGTTTTATAGATAAAAAGTAGATATTTATTTTTTATACTCTCCATAAAAACACATGGAGAGTATTTTTTTGCTCTCTATACAGAAAGGAGTTTTTATATGGAATTAAAGACAATCGAACTGACAAAGAAATTCGGTTCAAGAGCTGCTGTAAACGGTCTGAATATTACATTGTCAAATGGCGTCTACGGCTTATTGGGGGCAAATGGTGCAGGAAAAACTACACTTATGCGGCTTCTGTGCAATATTCAAAATCCAACCTCTGGAAAAATCCTGCTGAATGGAAAAAACATTGTGGGGCTTGGTGAGAAATACAGAGAACTTTTGGGATATTTGCCGCAGCATTTCGGATATTATCCAAATTTTACAGCACTTGATTTTTTGTTGTATATTGCCGCATTAAAAGGATTAAGCGAAAAGACCGCAAAAAAGAAATCAAAAGAATTACTTGAAGCAGTAGATTTATCGGCAGAAAGTAAACACAAAATCCAAACCTTTTCTGGAGGTATGAAACAGCGTTTGGGAATTGCACAGGCAATGTTGAATGACCCGCATATTTTAATCTTAGACGAACCAACAGCCGGACTTGACCCTAAGGAACGTGTTCGTTTTCGCAATTTAATCAGTGTTTTTGCAAAAAAACGTATTGTAATTCTATCTACTCACATCGTTTCGGATGTAGAGTTTATTGCAGAAGAAATTATTATGATGAAATCCGGTCAAGTTGTTCACTTTGGAAAACCACAGGAAATCACGGCTGAAATCAATGGACAAGTATGGGAATGTATCGTTCCGTCAGAAAAGGCAGAGAAATCCGCAGCCACTTTTAACACAAGTAACCTGCGTAATATAGACGGCAGCCAAACAATACTGCGGATAATTGCAGACCATCCACCTATGGAAAATGCTTTACCGGTACAGCCAAACTTAGAAGACTTGTACTTATTCTATTTTAAAGGAGACACCAAGAGATGAAAAAACTAATTGAATTTGAATTGCGAAAAATATTTTCAAAGCGGCTAACACAAACTGCACTTATTTTAATCCTGCTTTTATCTATATTTTTAGGTTTTTCTGGTTATCAAAATAAATTTGCATTTGATGGAAAAAGTCTTGAAGGAACAGGAAAACTCGCAGTAGAAATTGACAAAAAAATTGCTGCAAAATATTCTGGACCATTGACAGACGAAAAAATACAGCAAATGATGTCCGATTTTAAACCTAAATCTGATTTACATGGAATGAACGCTGTATATCTTTACCAAAATGCTATGCAATCCGCAGTTTTCGCACATTTTTCCGATATAAATGGAAACTGGAATGGTCTGCATGTCTCTGATGTATTCGGCGATGAAAAAATAAACATTGGCTATATTGACGGTTGGCTTTCTACCAGTGAAACTATGGCGAAAATCTTCCTTGTTCTTTCATTCATTATTATCATTACGATTGCCCCTGTTTTTTGCAGCGAATATAGTGGAATAGATAATATTATCCTAACAAGTAAATATGGAAGAACAAAATGCGGAACAGCTAAGACAACTGCAAGCATAATTGCTGTATTTATAATTACTTTATTAGTAACGAGTTTAAATTTTCTGATTGCATTTCTATTGTATGGAAGTGACGGTTTGGACTGCAGTATTCTTTTTGCACCTTTAATTTATACGGAAGGATATATCCCTTTCAATATTACTTGCAGCACACTATTCAAATATCAATTTCTATTAGCTTTTACAGGTACAATAAGCGTTGCTGGAATAACATTGCCTATTTCAGCTATTAGTAAAAATCAAATGACTGCATTGGTTACTGCAGCAGCAATATATTTCTTACCTGCTATATTGCCTATTTCTGAAACCAATCCATTGTTCCGATTGATAGGACTATTCCCTCTATACCATGCACAATTTATTTCCCTTATGTCAATAGAACAAATGAGCAATGGACTGCTATATGCCATATGGACTGTTCCAGCAGCACTTATTTTTATAGGAATCGGTGTTTTTGCTTCCTATAAAATTTTTGCAAAACATCAAGTTTTATAGTTTCCTCTCTTGGTATTACTTGAAAAATAAAAAAACCTATGATAAAATATTTGTGTTTTAAAGAACCAGATCAAATGGAAATGATATTTTTAATTTACAGGAGACAGACTTATGAAATTTCTAGCCAATCGAAAACTTGCTGTACGCATTGGCATTATCACTACAATTATCACTTTTGTGGGGATGCTGATTCTTTGGCGTATTGTATCCGAGTGTGTTGCCGCTATGGTTGAAAATGATATTACAAATCAAATGACAGATGCCGTAGAATCAAGGGCTTCTATTATTAATGATTATGTAACTTCTGCAGAAGAATATATGAAAGCATTTGCACTGGGCAGAGAAGTTCAGGAGCTTCTTGAAGATCCCGATAATCCTGTATTGCTGCAAAAAGGTCAGGAATATACAGAATCATTTGCTGCAGTTAAAGGTACCTTTGAGGGATTGTATGTTGCTACCCCTTCTACCTATGTTTTAACACATACCGTTAAAGAAGCCATTGGAATAACAACTCGAACAGGAGAATCACTAAATGAATTTCAAAACACCATTTTAGCAAAGCCGCAGCTGACTAATTTAGGAATTATGAAATCACCGGGAACCGGAAGTATGATACTTTCTATGTATTATCCGATTTTTAAAGGACAGGAATGTATCGGTTATGTAGGTGCAGGTGTTTATGCAAGCCGTCTTATGGATGTCTTGCTGGACTTAACTATTGAAGGGCTGCCTCATAGCGAATATGTATTTTTAAATGTGGAAACAGGAACTTATCTATACCATCCAGATGAAACGCTGCTCAATATGCAGACAACCGACAGCGGCTATTTAGAAATCCTGCAAAAAATAAAAGAAAATAACAATATTGAAATAGGTACATATACCTATCAGGACGAAAACGGTATCAGTCAGCTAGTCGTTTATAAATATATAAAAGACAGAAACTGGGTTTTTATGGTACATGACAATACAGCAGAAGTTTATGCAAAAGTGGGAACCGTCCACAATGTAGTAGGAATTTTATGTGCAGTTGTAGCAATCATTATTATCCTTGTCACACTGCTGATTTTATATCGGGAAAGCAGAGAACTTATGACAATGGAGCGGGCGATTCGGCGTCTTGGAAATTTGGAATTGTCTGCAGATAAGGAATTAGAATCGTTTTATAACAGAAAAGATGAAATCGGAATGATTGCACAGACCATTCATCACGTTTGTAACTGTCTGCGAAAAACCATCGAGGATATTGGAAGAATTTTAGGAGAAATGGCAAACGGCAATATTGCGGTGGATGTTGTAAAAAATGAATCCTATTATATCGGCGATTTTAAAGTTCTTGCAGAAAATTTAAAAAGTATTCGGATGCATTTAACCGATGTGATGTGTGATATTATGCAGATTGCAAACCAGGTAGAACTCGGTGCAAATCAGGTATCTGCAGGAGCACAGGCATTGTCTCAAGGAGCAATGCAGCAAAAAATTTCGATTGACGGACTGGCATCTACTATTACAGATATTACCGAACAGATTCAAAACAGTGCTGTGCGTTGTACAAATGCCAGCAATTTAGTTGACAAAGCCACAGGCTATGCAGCCGAAGCGGATACAAAAATGGAACAGCTTAAAACTGCCACAAAAAATATTGACGAATCCTCTATGCAAATTAGAAGCATTATAAAAACGATCGAAGATATTTCGTTTCAGACCAATCTTCTTGCACTAAATGCCTCAGTTGAAGCTGCTCATGCCGGCAGTGCAGGAAAAGGCTTCTCAGTTGTATCAGATGAGGTCAGAAACCTTGCATCAAAATCTTCCGAAGCTGCAAACGACACCAGCCTATTGATTGGTCGTTCCATTCAAGATATAAAAACAGGCACCGAGTCTACCACCCTTGCTATTTCTGCAATGCAGGTTATTAACGAATGTATCCAGTCCATTAAAACATTAATGGATGAGATTGCACTTGCCAGTGTTCAGCAGTCAGAAATGATTATCTCTGTGGAAAAAAGAGTAAAAGAAGTTTCTAAAGTAATACAGTCAAACTCGGATGCTGCTAAAAGAAGTGCAGCAATTTCCAATCAATTATCCAATCAGTCCAAAACCCTGAATCATCTAATCGGTCAGTTTCGTATTCGATAGTCTTTTAACAATAATAAACAAAAGAATCACGTCAAAGGAAATTCGGAATCCGCTTCGCTACTTGCTCATAACATCATCATATGCTCCTATATCATAGGCAAAGGAACGATCCCAAACCTATCATATAAGGAGCATATCCACTTAGTCCCAATCATTCCACCTGCTTTTTACTGCAATACACAGCAATAGCCTGCCTTACAAAATCAGCCGTTCCCTCTCCACCCGCTTTGTCAATATTGCTCCTAAAGCGTTCATCGCATACATACATTTCGCCCAATCCATTAAGGATTTCATTTGTACATACATAATAATTATCCGTTATAAATTTTTGTAATGCAGAGATTTTCTTTTGTACTTCATCGGCATTAGGAGTCCCATGCTTCAATTCTCCCAATTCAGAAAACATTGCCATTAATTCATCTGCAACCCTATTATAGCTATCTTCATTTCGAACCCTCTCCTTCTGTTTATACTCTTGATACGCTTTCGTATTACCCCATTTTTCTTTAACTTCCACCTCATATTTTTCAATTTCACTCTTGTCGAAAACATCAAAATTCATAGTTATTACTCCTTTGCTTTGAATTTCACGAATAAAGGTAAGCAGTTCCCCTATATGTTTATATTGCAATTCTAACAACTTAATTTGCTGAGAAATTGCTTCTGACGGATCAAAATCAGGACTGTCAAGAATAGCCTTAATTTCTTTTAGGGGAAACTGTAGCTCGCGAAACAATAAAATATTTTGCAAACGGCTCAGTGCGGCATCATCATACATTCGATATCCTGCTTCGGTTACTTTCGTAGGTTTCAAAAGCCCAATTTCATCATAATAATGAAGCGTGCGGGCAGTGATTCCAGTCAATTTAACAACTTCATGGACAGACATAATTTTTTTTATCATCTTAAAAATCCTCCGCAGCATCTAACATAATTTTCAAATAAACACCGTCTGAACATATCGCAAACACTTTCATATCTTTTTCTCCTCTCCTGTTTTCCTATATCATAAACTATAACGTAACGTGAAAGTCAAGAGGCAATCCAAAAAAATTAAAAATTCAATCAATCAAAGGAAATTCAGAATCCACTCCACTAACTACCTCCTTATAATCCTATACTGTTATCGCCACTTGTCAGATAGGACTTGCACCCCACCTGACACAAAAAAGTCCCAACTCACCGCTTTCGCCTTCACAGCTTAGAAACGTGGAACTTCCTTGATAGATTAAATCATAAAATTACTACTTAAAAATAAAACCCCCCTATTTCTATAAACTCACCCATTTTCTTTTCTCCAAAAGTTTTCTATCTCTTTCCATTCATCTTCCGAAAGAATATCCTGCTGCAGCAATGTTGCCACTAAATTTTTCACATTTCCTCCATAAACCTTATCAAGAAAACAATGCGTCTGCATCGTCTGATATTCTATTTCTGTTATCGCAGCCACATATTCATTCCGCCTGCCGATTTTCTTAATTTTTAAAAACTTTTTTTCTACCAGTCGGGAAAGCAGTGTAAGTACCGTATTATTCTTCCATTCATTTTTATCCTTCTCCAATTCCTCCATAATAAAAGAATACAAAGCTGCCCCTCCATTCTTCCAAATAATTTTCATTAATACCAATTCCGATTCCGAAATTTTCTGTACCATATTTCCCTCCTTTTTATCTCAACCCTTTACATATATCCTTATCTTAACGCTTTGTAGGTAATAAAGCAATACCATAAATAAACTTTCCATCCTCCATTCTATAATATCACATAGCACCCCCACCAAAGAAATAAATAAAAAAGAATAAAAAAAAATAAACAAAAAAGTAAAGCAAACAAAGAAAACAAAGAAAACAAAAACGTAAATTACGATACATACAGCCAGAGTGCATTAGGAGCACGCTGTGACTTCGAAGGAACGCTAGAAGCTCTTAGACTTCTGTCGATCCACTAGGATTTTTTGCCATTCCCGAATGGCAAAAAAAGGGGTGTGTTTAGCCCGATGCACGGGCGAATTGCACCCCGTTCCGTCCGGCTGGATACACCTGCACACAGAAGTCTTAGAGCTTCTGCTTTCCGAAGAGCGGAACAGCGTGTTCCTAATGCACTCTGGCGTCCTCCCCCCAAAACATTGAATTCTTCCCTCCTTTATGCTACAATAAAAACAACCTTTCTATCCTGGAATCCAACTCCACTATAGAATAAAATTATCACACCCATCAAACAAAAAGGAGCAATCAACATGAATCAAATCAACTTAATCGTATCCAAAACCGACCCAACCGCCTTTTCCACCATCCAAGGAGCCATCGACTCCATCCCGCCCAACAACACCACCCCCATCACCCTATCCATCCGCCCAGGCATATACAAAGAAAAACTCACCATCAACCGCCCTTATCTCACCCTAATAGGAGAAGACCCCGCCACCACTGTCCTAACCTACCAAGACTATGCAAAAATGCCAATGCCGGACGGCTCCAAATGCGGAACCTTCCGCTCCTACTCCTGCTTTATCGATGCCAACGACATCACCCTTAAAAACCTAACCCTAGAAAATTCCTCCGGTTCTGGACGCATTGCAGGACAAGCCCTCGCTCTCTACGCCGATGGGGATCGCATCCTCCTTGAAAACTGCCGCCTCCTAGGACACCAAGATACCCTCTTTACCGGACCACTCCCACCGTCCGCCATCCAGCAAAACGGATTTATCGGTCCAAAAGAACACGCCGACCGCATCAACGGCAGACACTGCTACAAAAACTGTACCATCTATGGAGATGTCGATTTTATCTTTGGAAGTGCAACCGCATACTTTGAACACTGTACCATCCATTCCCTAGAAGACAGCGGCAGATCCGACAGTAAATACGGCGGCAACAGAGGCTATATTACAGCCGCTTCCACCCCGGAAGGACAACCCTATGGCTATGTCTTCTTCCAATGTCACTTTACAAGCGACTGCCCGCCCCACTCCGTCTATTTAGGACGCCCATGGAGAAACTACGCCAAAACCGTATTATTAGAATGTAACCTAGAAGAACACATCAAAGAAGAAGGCTGGCACGACTGGAATAAAGAAGAAGCACACACCCAAACATTCTACGCCGAATACCGCTCCTTCGGACCAGGTGCAGCACCAGAAAAACGAGTACCTTGGAGCCATCAGCTCAGCGAATCCGAAGCCGCCCTCTATACAAAAGAAAAAGTCCTAGACGGCTGGAACATTTAAAAATAAAACAAAAAATAGCTGTAAAAGGAAGTCTCCTCTCCCTCCCTTTCACAGCTATTTTCTATATCACCATCCTCTTCAGCTCAAATGCAGCACCCCAAAATAACCCAGCACAGCAATCCCAAGAACAATCCGATACCATCCAAACACCTTAAAATCATTCTTTTTAATATAACTAAGCAAAAACTGAATGACCAAGATCGACACCAAAAAAGCTACTACCATTCCTACCAGTAAAATAACCGCCTCCGAAACCGTAAACGAAAGCCCAAACTTTACTATCTTCAATAAACTAGCTCCAAACATAACCGGAATCGCCAAAAAAAACGTAAACTCCGCCGCTACCGTCCGAGACACTCCAATTAAAAGTGCCCCAATAATCGTTGCACCCGATCGAGACGTTCCAGGGAACAGTGCAGCAATTAATTGAAACATCCCAATCAGCAGTGCCGTTCTATAAGTGATATCTTCAATCCGATTGACAGACGGCTTTAAATGCCGATTCCTATTTTCAATTACCAAAAACGCCACCCCAAATACAATCAGAGCAACCGACACCGTCTGATAATTATAAAACATCTCATTAATCGCATCATCAAATAAAATCCCTACTACTGCGGCAGGCAGACAGGCAACCACAATTTTAAACCACATAGAAAAAATCTCAGCCTGTATAATCGGCTTTTTCCCAAATTGAAACGGAAAAATCTGATTCCAAAACAGCACCACAACCGCCAGTATTGCCCCCAACTGAATCACAACCTCAAACATCTCCCAAAACTCCGCACTCACATTTAAAGTAACAAATTCATTTAATAAAATCATATGTCCTGTACTGCTGATCGGAAGCCATTCCGTAATCCCTTCCACAATTCCAAATAAAATCGCTTTTAGAATTTCAATAAAATCCATAAATTCTCCTCTTTTCTAACCTTCTGTTTTACTTTCCTTTTATTGTAACAGAAGATCTGCCAATCGAAAAGCATTTTTCAAAAAGAGTTTCCCCAAAAAATATTAGATTTCTACATCTGCCGTATAGTCCACATTTTCAAACCGAAATCCAAACATATGATAAAAATCTTCCCAATACCCCTCGACATCAGCAAGCTCTAATAGATTTTCCGTTGTAACCCGATTCCAGATCTCCATTACCTTCTGCTGAACCACTGCCTCCATCTCATAGTCATCCATACGAATTCTTCCCTCTGAATCTACCGGACAATTCCCTCCAAAAAGTTTTTCTCCAAACAGACGTCCCATCTGTTCAATACATCCCTCATGTGTTCCAGCCTGTTTCATCACCTTATAAAGAATCGCAAAATAAAGCGGCACAATAGGAATCGCACTGCTTGCCTGCGTCACCAGTGCCTTATTTACCGAAATATACGCTTTCAGACCATTCCTTCCATACTCCTGATTCAGCCGTCCGGCAAATTCCTCCAGATTTTTCTTTGCCATTCCAATCGTTCCATGATAATAGACAGGATATGTCAATTCCGGTCCAATATAAGAATAAGCCACCGTAACGGCATCTTTCGCAAGCACACCCGCCCGATCCAATACCTGAATCCAGCGATACCAGTCCTCTCCGCCCATTACTTTTATCGTACTTTCTATTTCCTCCTGGCTGGCAGCAGCAATCGTTGCCTCCGAAATCTGATTACTGCGAAGATTCCAAGACTTTTCGGTAAATGCCTTATCACAGGTTTTTAACACCGAATGATAAGTAATCCCCTCCTCCGTTGTTCTCCTCGGTGCAGCAAGACTATAGATAACCAGATCCACATACCCTAACTCTTTTTGTATCTTTTCTATTACCCTTTCCTTAACCTCTTCTGAAAAAGCATCTCCATTCAAAGATTCCGCATAAAGCCCCTCCTCTTTCGCAAATTCTTCCAACGCCTTTGTATTATACCATCCCGGCGTAGCCGTCCGCTTTTTTGCCGCTTCTTTTTCAAACATCACCCCCAAAGTAGCCGCACCCGCACCAAATGCCATTGTAATACGGGAAGCCAATCCATATCCGGTAGAAGCCCCAATCACCAATACCTTTTTCTTTCCATGAAACTGCACCCTTTCTTTTATATATGCAATCTGTCTTCTTACATTTTCCCGACATCCAATCGGATGTGCCGTTGTGCAGATAAATTCTCTTACTTTTGCCTCTACTATCATCTCTTTCTTTCGCCCTCGTTTCTTATAAGTTAATACTTTGAATATCAAACTATATGATAGCAGACTGTTCCCCTAAAATCAATCCCCATCTAAAAATAATTCATTTTTTTCCATTTTACAAATCCCTGCTGCCTCTTAATCCGTTAATCAGACGCCTTAAAATTATAAATCGGCTTCATAATATCCACAATCTCCACGGTCTCCTGAATCACATCCATAATATCCTCCAAAGATTTATACGCCATTGGTGCCTCATCCAGTGTTGCTTCATTTACAGAAGTCGTATAAATTCCCTCCATTGCCCGTTTATACTCCTCCATATTTAAATTTTCCTTGGCTTTTGTCCGAGACATAATCCGTCCCGCTCCATGTGGTGCCGAATCATTCCACTCCGAATTTCCCCTGCCAATCGCCAGCACACTTCCATCCTTCATATTAATTGGAATCAGCACTTTTTCTCCCTTATGAGCGGCAATCGCTCCTTTCCTTAAAATCATCTCCTCTGTATCAATATAATTGTGAATCGTATGAAACCCATCACTGCCGGACAGCTTTACTCTCTCCAATAGAATCTCGGCAATTTTCTCCCGATTTCTCCTGGCATATCGCTGACAGATCTCCACATCATAAAGATAATCCTCAAAATACGTTCCATACACATAACACAAATCCTCCGGCATTGTTGCCTCCCTCTTACTCCAAGAGATCGCTTCCAATGCCGCCTGTATCTCTTTGCGTCTGCCTGCTGCCTTATACTCTGCAATAATCGCATCTCTCTGGGCAAAATAGGTCTCTTTTCCCTTATTTAAGTCCACCGCTAACTGCTGGTAAAGCTCTGCCACCTGCTTTCCAAGATTTCGGCTTCCCGTATGAATCACCAAAAATTTCGTTCCATCCTGTGCCTGATCCACCTCAATAAAGTGATTTCCTCCTCCTAACGTTCCTAAACTTCTCTCTAACCACTTTGTATTTTTCAGACTCCGATAACAGCGTAACTCCGTCAGATTAAACCGCTCCTGTCTTCCCTCCCAGATATGCATACCAGAAGGAATAAAATGTGCCGCTTCGTCCAGCTTTTCAAAATCAATCTCTGCCTTTCCAAGATTTACCGTATACATTCCGCATCCAATATCCACTCCTACAATATTCGGAACCGCCTTATCCACTATTGTCATTGTCGTTCCAATCGTACATCCCTTTCCGGCATGCACATCTGGCATAATACGTATTTTGCTTCCGCTTGTAAACTCATAATCACACATCCGGCGGATCTGCTCAATCGCTTCTTCCTCCACTACCTTTGCATAACAAACCGCAGTATTTACCTGCCCCTTAATCTCAAACATCTTATATCCCTTCCTTTCTTCGATCTTAAAACAAAATCCAATCGCTGAAACCAATCAGCCAACCGACTGCCTAACCAATAAAAAAACCGCCTGTCCTATATAAATCTTATACAAGACAGACGGCAAATAAAATCCTATTTTTTCCCTACTGTTCGATCCGCTTACAAAAAACAGTCAAACAGCTCAACAAAAAATTTTACCTCTTCTACCTTATATAAGCGTACCAAATAAAGACTCTGCTTTTTCCATATCTGCAGTGCCTGTTCATACGACTTATTCTCTAGGTAGTCAGCAAAATTTATTGTCATATCTACATTCTTCCTTTCTCAATTATTCCAACAAATCTCTTTCTCTTACTATAACACTTCACATTCCTTTTGTCATTCTATTTGTAAATAAAAAATAGATTATTTTTTATAATATTCCCATAAAATAGTTACTACCAAGAAAGCAGACAGCTTCCCCAAGTCAATCCTCCCCCAAATCCGGCAAGAATCATCTTCTGTCCCTCCAAAAAAATCCCCTTTTTACAACATTCATCCAACAAAATAGGAATACTTGCCGCCGAAGTATTTCCATATCTATCCAAATTCATAGGAAAACGCTCCAGTGAAAGTGAAAGCCGCTTTGCCGCAGCACCCAAAATCCTAGCATTTGCCTGATGCAGAAGATACCAATCGATTTCTTCTAACGCCAAATGATTCCTTTCCGCAAGTACAGAAATCATTTCCGGCACCTTTCGAACCGCAAACTTAAACACTTCCTGCCCATCCATTTTCAAATACGCCATTTTACTCTCCTGCCTAGAAGTCATCGTTAAAACAGCCCCGCGTTCCCCATCGCTTCCGCACTCAAAATCAAGAATCCCATGCCGAAAAGAATCTGAAGCCCCCAGCACCACTGCCCCCGCTCCATCTCCAAAAAGAATACACGTCCCCCGATCCTTCCAATCTACCACTTTTGAGATATTTTCCGCTCCAATCACCAAAATATAATGGGCAAGTCCGGCACAAATAGAAGCATGTGCCATCTGCAGAGCAAACAAAAAACCAGAACAAGCGGCATTAATATCCAAACAAACCGCCCGAGAAGCCCCCAAAGCAGACTGTACTAAACAGGCATCACTTGGCATACCAGAACTAGGCGTAAAAGTAGCAACTATAATAAAATCCAGACTTTCCGCTACTATTTCAGCATCCTCCAACGCCCTCCTCCCAGCCATTGCCGCTAATTCCGCCGTACTCTCTCCCTTTCCGGCAATCCTCCGCTCTATAATTCCCGTCCTCTCGCGAATCCAAGCATCACTGGTATCCACCCACTGCTCTATCTCACCATTTGTTAAAATCCTCTTCGGCAAAGCACTTCCCGTTCCAATCACTCTTGAAGTTAAGCAATCCATCTTCCTATTCCTTTCTTATTCTCCATACATAAAAATCATATAATAAACCTAAATCCCTACAACCCACAAATCTGCAAAACAACAAATTTTTATATTCAAATATTTTGATATTCAAAGTATAAAACAAAAACACCCCCTTTGTCAAGTATCAATCCCCTATTCCCAGTCTCCAAACACGCTATTCCCCTATCATTTATGCCGAGACTGATCCACAATCATCCATATCACAAACCAAAACACCGCCATAGCCGGTTGAGAAAAAAGCATAATAAAAAGAATAATCTTAATCCACAGCGGCATCCGTTTCAGCTTAGCCCCAAGAGATTCTCTATCCTGTTTTTCCGGCATATGGTTATCCTGATACCTCTGTTCCTTCCAAACCGGAGGTTTTTGAGAAGAAGGCACCTGCTTTTGCTCCGCCTGAAATACCTTTTCCCAATGCTTCCGCCGCTCTTGTTTTTCCTGCTCGTCTTTATACCTTGCATATCCAGAGTCATACTCTTGTCTTATAGGCTCTTCCTGAACTAACTCCACTCCGCAAAAAGCACAGCATCTCGCATCTGGTTTATTCTCATATCCACAATAATCACACTTCATATGACAACCCCATTCCTTTCCAAAACACAGGCAAACCCTTATCTTCTTTTTCCTAATTTTTTGCCTATCTTTAGTATAGGTGATTTTCTTTTATTTTACAAGAATTTTCTCTCCCCTCCAACACAAATTTGTCAGATAGGGCTTATACCCCACCTGACACAGGGAAATCCCCCAACCCACCGCTTTTGTCCTCACGGCTTAAAAGCGAGAAGCTTCCTTGATGAGGTTATCTTTCCCCTATCCTTCCACAGCCATCCTCTTTACCTGCCTAAGTGCCTTCGCCACAGGAGGAAGCGAAATCAACAGCAGCGTAAAAAATCCCTCTGTAAATATATAAGACCCATTATAAGCCATAGAATAAATCGGTGCACTCATTCCGCTCCCATCTGCATAAGCAGCAAAAAACAACACCCCCGACAGCCATGCAAACAAAAACCGGGCAAAAATCCCAACCACATATCCAATCAAAAGCCCATGCTTTTTCTGAAAGAAAAACCCGGATACCCCAAGTGCCCCAAAAGCAAGCGGATAATCCACAATCATCTGCGGCACTGAATAAAACACCGGATCCAATAAAAACTGCAATAACCCATAAGCAAATCCCGTTATAATCCCTGCCTTCGGTCCATACCAATACCCAATCAAAACAATAAATAACATACTTAAAAGCGTAATCGATCCCCCCAAAGGCATCTCAAACAATTTTATCATAGAAGTCACGGTTGCAAGTGCCATCGCCATAGCAGAAAAAACTAACTGCTTTGTTGTAAATCTCCTGCTTCGAATCTCTTTTGGCTGCAGCAGCAAAGCAAGCCCAATCAAAGCTGCCATCAGCACCGCCACTGCAGCAATCCCGGGCACAGTAAGCTGAAAGGCATCCTGTTCCCAACTGTCCACTGTAGAAAACACAAAAAAATTCAACATAAAAATCCTCCTCTTTTCTAAATTCTTAAAAAGGGGAGGATATCCACAGACGATTCTCATTTCCATTATCTTTAGCAAACAATTTGAATCATTCCTCTTATCAGTCATGATCCCTGCTTTCATCAAAATAATTTCCTGTTTTTCGCTTCCTTACGCCGGTATTATCCGGTTCAAGTAATAAGGGTATGTGCATTACACACGCTCTCAGCTTTCGCTCCCCTAGCATCATTTTTTATAATCGCTCATTTAGATAATCCATTCTGAGCAATCCATTTTATATTATAAAGCAATTTCTCTTTTTGTCAAGTCAAATCGGATATTCGCAATCCGCTTTGCTACTTGCTCATAACCTCATAGCT
>CAJUEI010000071.1 GCA_910585255.1 uncultured Lachnospiraceae bacterium | reverse complement strand
CAGCGGGCTAAACACACCCCTTTTTTTGCCATTCGGGAATGGCAAAAAATCCTAGGTATTTGACAGAAGTCTAAGAGCTTCTAACTTCCTCCGAAGTCACAGTGTGCTCCTGATATACTCTGGCTGTATTTTTGCATAATTTATGTTTTGTTTTTTCCTTTTGCTTTTTCCTTTTTGTTTTTTTCTTTGTTGGTGGATGTTTTGGTTTTATTGTGCTTTGTTTTTATTGTGTTTTTAAGGTTATATTAGTGTGGGTACCAGATTTTGGAGAGTGTAATCTAGAGTCTGGTTATTTTTGTGGAAAAATTATGTTGGATTGTAGAATATCTGATTTGAGATGGTAAGGAAAATATGGGATTTTGCCGAAATAAAAAATAGATTCTAGTTGGATAAAATTGAAAACAGAGAGGTTGAAAGGGATGCAGATTAATGTAATAGGAATGTTGGATAGATTATTTACTTCTAATACAGCGACAAAACAGGCAAGTGTTCCAGAGAAGGGGACTGCTTCTAGGGCTGTGCAGGATACGGCAGAGATTGGGAAACGGCAGGATGTGATGAGGGATTGGTTAAAAGAGGAGAAAAAGAAAGCTGGTATTTATGAAGGGGAAACTCCGGCTGAGAATGAGTTTGCTGGTCAGCTTGCTGCGATTAAGCAGCAGTTGGATACGATGATTAATCAGATGTCAGGGGATGATTATGCGGCGATGCATGCAGATGGGGTTCGTGTTACCAGTAGTGATATGGAGCAGCTTGTTACTGTGGTGGAACAGATTAAGATTCGTTTGGCTGCTTATTGTGAGGATTATCATCCAACGGGTGGAATTGATACGAAGGATTTGGAGAAGGTTTTAGGAAGTGCCGGAATGGCGGCGGCTGTTTCTAGAAAGCTGGAGGAGTATGATCTGCCTGCAACGGATGAGAATGTTTCTGAGATTTCTGGGGCTATGCAAAGGAATGAATCGCTGACGGAGATAACCAGAGAACAGGCTGCTTATTTGGCGGAAAATCATTTAGAGCCGACTATTGAGAATGTCTATCGGGTGCAGCATAGTGGTGTGGCTGTAACGGAGGCGGTACAGCCGTTGTCGGAAGCGGATTGGCAGCAGTTAAAGGGACAGGTGGAACAGGTAATTTTAAATAGTGGTGCGGAATTGACGGAAGAGAATTTGGAGACAGCACGGTGGATGATTGAGCATAGGGTGGCATTGGATGAAGAGAATTTTATGGCTGTTTCTTCTTATACCGGGCTTGGAGGACTGCAGGAAGGCGAACAGTTAGATTCGATTCTTGCAGCTATGGCAAATGGAAAGTCGGCGGAACAGACCAGTTTGCTGGGGGAAAAGTATGGAATGGATGCTGCTCAGGAAGTATTGGAGGAGATAGAGGAGTATGTGTCGGTTCGTTATCCAAAGGAAGATGACAGTATTCAGGCAATTACGGCACGCCGGCAGTTAGAAGAGATTCGGTTGATGATGACAGCAGAAGCGGGGCTTAGTCTTTTAAAGAAGGGAATCGAGATTCCTACAGGGGATTTGGAGCAGTTGGTCGATATGTTGAAGAAACAGGAGCAGGAATATTATCAGAAATTGTATGCTTCAGAGCAGGTGGAATGGAAGCAGGAAGATGCGGATTTAGTTAAGCAGACAGAACAGTGCAGGCAGGAACTTTCTCAGATGCCGGCATATCTTTCAGGTGCTATGATAGCAGCGGATGTAGATTTGATTACTATGCAGAGCTCGCTGGAGGCAGGACGCAGCCAGAAGGCAGCAATAGAGGCAGCCGGGGAGCAGTATGAGGCGTTGATGACAAAACCAAATCAGGAATATGGTGATACCATGCAGAAAGCATTTCGCAATGTGGATGCTCTGTTAGAGGATATGGGAGAGGAATTGACCGAGCAGAATCGGCGTTGTATTCGGATTTTGGCATATAATCAGATGGCACTTACTAGGGCAAATTTGGATCAGGTTCGTACTCTGGATGGGGAGTATCAATATTTGCTTGCTAATTTAACTCCTAGGGTAGCACTGCATATGATACAAAAAAGGAAAAATCCTTTAAATATGGAAATTGGAGAATTAAACGATCAGATAGAAGAGATAAAACAGGAGATAGGACCTTCTGGGGATGAAAAGTATAGTGAGTTTTTATGGAAATTGGAGCAGACAGAGGGGATTTCACAGGAGGAGAGAGCCGCTTATATCGGAATCTATCGGCTGTTAAATCATGTAAACCGTCAAGACAGTGCAGCACTTGGGGCATTGGTATCACAGGGAGCAGAGGTAACACTAGAGAATCTTTTGTCGGCAGCCAGAAGCAGAAAGTCACGCAATATGGATATAAAGATTGAAGATGCGTTTGGAATGGCAGAACATGTATTTCAAAAAAATAGTATTACAGAGCAGTTAAAATTATTTTATAATGATTCAGATGCAGAAAACCAAAGCTATCGACAGCAGATGGCAGAGAATCTAAAGGAGATGCGGGCGGATAAAAAGGCACAGCAGCTTCTGGCGGAAAGTGAGCAGACCGTAAGTTTAGACAGTTTAAGGGCAGCCGGAGTACTTGCTGGATCGTCTGATACAGAGATTAAAAAGTATTGGGAGAGACAGAAGCGGCAGGGACGAATGGAAGAATTTCTGCGGAAGATGAAGGGAAAAGAGAGTTTGGGAGAAGTTTATACAGAGGCAGAGGAGGAATTGGCGGAGGTAGTTCGTGCAGAGTGTGCAGCCGGAGTGACTTCTTATGAAGGACTAGAAGAACTTCGCCTATATTATCATACAGCCCAACTTATGACCAATTTGGCAAAACAAGAAGATTATCATATTCCGCTTGAGTATCAAGGAGAAATTACAGATGTTCATTTAAAGGTAATACATAAGACAGAGGAAAGCGGAAAAGTTTCAATAGAGACAACTCTTCCGAAATTGGGAAAGATATCGGCGGAATTTTCTGTTCGGGATAGTCTGGTAAATGGATATATTTTTGGAGAGTCTGTAAAAGTGACAGAAGCAATCAAAGGACAGAGTAATGTGATGCAGCAGGCTTTTGATAAAATAGGACTGCAGACAGGACAGATTACCTGCCAGACCAGCAGAGAACTGCCTTTAACAGGAGATAAGATAGAAGGCAGTCAAACCATAGAAAATGAACAGCTCTATGATCTGGCTGTAGAATTTTTAGGAGTACTAAAAGGACTATAATTGTGAAATTTTTTAATTTTAGTAAATAAATAATCTGCTTGATCCGATAACATCTTTGTAGGATTTTAATAGAGAAAAGTGTTTCGGAAGAAAGGAGCAATAAAAAGAATGAGAATAAATACCAATGTATCGGCAATTATTGCAAATTATCATTTAAATAAAACAGATAATATGTTAAGTAAATCTATGCAGAGACTCTCCTCCGGTTTAAAGCTAAATCGGGCAGAAGATGACTCAGCGGCAATTGCGATTGCAAAAAGGATGCATACACAGATAGATTCCATTTCACAGACAGGACGGAATGGAAATGACGGTGTTTCCGTTGTACAGACAGCAGAGGGAGCATTAAATGAAATTCATTCCATGCTGCAGAGAATACGTGAACTTGCAGTACAAGGTGCAAACGGCACCAATTCAGACGAAGACCGCCAGGCAATACAGGAGGAAGTAGCAAATCTAAAAGACGAAATCGTAAGAGTATCCGAACAGACACAATTTGGAAATATTACTTTATTAGACGGGAGTTTGGATCGGAGGAGTTATTGTGAGGTTGTAGGAGCTACAGAAAATGGAGCAGCTATAACTCATACTTCAGCATTGGGACGAGTGGTTTCTTCTACAGATAGTGTGCCAGCAGATATCTATAAAGTTGAGGTGACAGCAGAGGCAACACAGGCAAAAATAGATATCGGAGTAACTGTTCCAGGAGGCAGTGTTTCAAAAGCAGATAAAGGAACAATTAAAATTAACAGTACTGTGGTTGAGATAGAAGAAGGAGATACACAGCAAGCGATTGAATCAAAGATAGTAGAAGCGGCAACAAAGATAGGTGCAACATATGCAAATGGAACATTTACAACGGATGAATATGGATTAGATGCAAAAGTAAAAATAACATTTTCCAATGACAATGTAGCAAATTTATTTACTACAAATCCAACAGCACAATATATGGTAGAAGCTGAAACAGTAACAGCAGAAATATCAGATGCTGCTTCCGCAGGAACAATTACGATTAATGATAATATTGTTGTTACTATAGGAGCAACAGATACAAAGGCTGCGATAGAAAATAGTCTGCAAACAGCACTTACAAATACAGGTGTAACCTATAGTAATGGTGTGTTCAAAATGGACAATTCAAATGAAAAAGTAAAGATAACGTTTTCAGATTCTGCTATGAAAAATTTATTTGCAACAGTTCCAGCCGCTGAGAAATCAGCAGAAGCAAAGGGAACAGATGTTGTGGCTAATATTCCTACTACAGGAGATGTAGGTTTTTCTGCCACTGCTAAGCTGACAACAGATCGAGATTATGTAACAGTAACTGATAATAGTGGTTTTAATATGGTTATGAGAGTAAGTAAAGAGGGGACATATTCTTTTGAAGTAACCGATATGGGAACCATGCCGATTCAGATTGGAATTGCGGAGGGGCAGATTTTGGATCTTCGAATTCAGACAGTCGATTTGGAAGCATTAAGTTTAACTTATGTAAATTGCAGTACAGAGGAAGGCTGTACAAAGGCCTTGGTAGATTTGGATAAAGCGATTAGTTATATTTCTACAGTAAGAGGATGTCTTGGGGCTTATCAGAATCGTTTGGAATCGGCTGTTCGGTCAATTGATGTTGCTGAGGAGAGTGTAACAGGTGCTCTGTCACGGATTGAAGATGCAGATATGGCGGAAGAGATGACCTATTATACTCAGATGAATGTATTAACACAAGCAGGAGTTTCCGTTCTGGCACAAGCAAATGAGCGTCCGCAGATTGTATTGCAGCTCTTACAATAATCCAAAAGGAGATGGATTCGGATGACAAAGGAAGAGATCCAGATCTATACTCGTAGAATTACCAATGGAAACAGGACAGATTTGGTAGTTACTACCTATGATATTATTTTAACTTATTTTCATGATGCACGTGTGGCTTTAGGAGCAGGAGAGGAAAAGCAGTTTATCTGGAATTTAAAGAAGGCATCAGATTTTTTAAATGAATTAATCCATGCATTAGATTGCCAGTATCAACTTGGAAAAGATTTGCTTTTATTATATCGCTATATACAAGATATCGTAACACAATGTATTATGAAAAAGATAGAAGAGGGATTGGATTCTGCAGAAAATATCATTATAAAATTAAAGACCAGTTTTGAAGAAGTAGCAAAGCAGGATCATTCTGGACCAGTAATTCAGCATGGTGGGCAGGTTTATGCCGGAATTACTTATGGAAGAGGCACTCTAAATGAATTATACGATAACAGCAGCCGTGGCTTCAAGGCATAGACCTTGAAGCCTTTTTTACAAAAAAAAGTATCTTAAACTTCAAGCTGTCGTTTATTTTCTAATTCTTTTGCTTTTCCTATCAGATAGCTGTATCGGGTTTGAATGGCTTTTAGTTCATAGATATAACAGTCAATTAGATCCGGTTCTACTACATTTTCAAAATTTGAATAGGCACAATCTAAAGCCCATTTTGTCTGTAAAAGCTCTGCCTGCAGATGCAGCTCATCATAGGTTAGAGCAGACGAGGGCTGCCTGGCTTTTTTCGTAAATATCAACTGAAACTCCTCCTGTCTCTGAAATGGATAAAAAATCCATTTTTATATAGTAAAGTATAGTCAATAAAATAGAAATATATTCAAAATAGGACAACTGCATTTAAACAATCCTTTTAAATACTTTATTGTAAGAAAAAACAGCCAGAGTGCAGTATCACTGTGCTGTGACTTCGGAGGAAAGTTAGAAACTCTTAAACTTCTGTCAAGTACTTAGGATTTTTTGCCATCTTTTGATGGCAAAAAAAGGGGTGTGTTTAGCCCGCTGTACGGGCGAATTGCACCCCGTTCCGTCCGGCTGGATGTGCTTTTATTCAGAAGTTTTAGAGTTTCTTACTTTCTGGAGAGCGGAACAGCACAGTGATACTGCACTCTGGCGTCCCCCTCAGGCATTAAATGCTGACATGCAGGAAGAGAAACGGCACAGTGATGCTGCACTCCGGCGTCCCGCCTCAGGCATTAAATGCTGACATGCAGGAAGAGAAACCACATAGTAATCTTGTACTCCAGCATCTCCCCCAGACAAAAATACGCTACTTGCTTTCTATATACTTTGTGGTATAATTGTGTTGTCTATTGATTACCCATGTTAATTACATAAAAAACATTAATAATTAACATGTTCAATAAATATATCGAAAGGATAAGATACAAATGATAGCATATCTGACTGGAGAAATCACAGCCTCTACTGCATTTTTAGGAATTTTATTTGCTTTTGCAGCCACCTGCTTTTTTATTACAAAATTTAACCGCTATCTTCCCTGCGATATGGGACGAGCCTATGCAGTAGACGGAAAGAAATCAGCCGGTAAGCCTCGTGGAGCCGGGATTATTTTTATCTTGGTATTCGCCGTTTCTGCACTTATTTTTGCAGAGATAACATTAGAAACCGGGATCTATTTATTACTAATCGTAGCCGAAATGCTGACCGGATATTTAGATGATGCATCCGAACACCCATGGAATGAATATAAAAAAGGCTTGCTGGATTTAGCAGTAGCCGTTGCAGTAGCTATTACTTATCTGACATTTCATTCCAATGAAGTCTATTTAGCCGTTTTTCAAAAAACACTATTCATTCCTCCGGTTCTCTTTTGCATTTTAACCGTAATATTAGTCTGGGGCTCCATTAATGTAACCAACTGTGCAGACGGAGTAGACGGGCTTTCAGGAACATTAGCAATTATCACACTTGGAACCATCTATGTAATCGGAGAAATAACAGGACACAGCGATAATTTTTCTCTTTTTATTTTACAGTTTATTGTCTGCATCCTAGGTTATCTTTGGTACAACGCAACCCCCAGCCGGATTATGATGGGAGATGCCGGATCACGTGCAATGGGAATTTTTATCAGTATTGCTGTTTTAAAAACAGGCAGTCCTTTTTTATACCTGCCTGCAGCATTTGTACTTGCTATGGACGGAGGGTTGGGATTAATTAAAGTAGCACTATTACGCTTTTTCCATATCTCGATTTTGAAAAAAATTCGGACTCCGCTGCACGATCATGTAAGAAAAAACATGGGCTGGTCTAATACACAGACCGTATTTCGATTTGGAATTATTCAGATTGTAATTGCGATTGCTACTGTTTATATCTTGATTGTATAGAAACCAAAAAAGAAAGGAATAAAAAGATGAAACTGGGAAGAAATGATGTCTGCTGGTGTAAAAGCGGGCGAAAGTATAAAAACTGCCATCTTGCCATGGATGAAAAATTGCAGCAGTATGCGGATAAAGGAATCCTTATACCAACACATGAAATGATAAAGAATCAGGAACAGATAGCCGGAATTCGGGAAGCAAGCAAGTTAAATACAGAAGTTTTGGATATGATTTCAGAACATATAAAAGAAGGAATTTCCACAGGAGAACTGGATCGGATTCTCTATGAGTTTACCGTTTCCAAGGGAGGAAGACCAGGACCACTGCATTTTGAGGGCTATCCCAAAAGTGTCTGTATCTCCGTTAATGAAGTGGTCTGCCATGGAATTCCAAGTGACAAGCAGATTTTAAAATCCGGTGATATTGTAAATGTAGATGTAACAACAGTCTATCATGGGTATTATGGAGATGCTTCCCGAATGTACTGTATCGGAGAAGTATCAGAAGAGAAAAAAAGATTGGTAGAAGTAACAAAAGAATGTCTGGACTTAGGGCGGCAGGCAGCACAGCCATGGGCACATCTTGGAGATATCGGCTATATTATTAATCAACATGCTGTAGAAAACGGCTATACCGTAGTAGTAGAAATCGGAGGACATGGAGTGGGACTGGCTATGCATGAGGAACCGTGGGTAAGCCATATCGGACAGCCCGGACAAGATATGTTAATTGTACCCGGAATGATATTTACCATTGAGCCTATGATAAATATGGGAGCGGCAGCAGTAGAAACCAGTAGAGAAGACGGCTGGACAGTTCGGACAGTGGACAGAAAACCTTCGGCACAGTGGGAGTATACTATTTTAATTACAGAAAACGGGAATGAAATTTTAACACAATAAAATAAAAATACCATGAAAAAAACGATTAAAAAACAGAAAAAAACGATTAGAAAACAAAAAGAAACGATCAGAAAAAGAGTCGTTTGGATCTTTTTTATTCTAAGTCTGTTCTGGATGGGAGTGATCTTTTTCTTTTCTGCACAGCCTGCCGTACAATCTTCAAAACTTAGTACAGATACTACACAATGGCTTCTGTCTTCCAACCATTCTATTTTAAAAGATCTGACAGAACAGCTGCATCGGCTGGATCAAAAAGGAGTACTGGAATTTTTTATTCGAAAGTTGGCACACGCTGCAGAATATGGCATATTGGCAGTATTTTTGGGAATCACGATTTCTTTTCATTCGAATTGGAATAGAAAATGGCAGCTTAAAACCATTGGACTTTGCGGTCTGTATGCCTGTACAGATGAATTTCATCAACTATTTGTGCCGGGACGTGCAGGACAAATTCGAGATGTTGGAATTGATACAGCAGGTGCCGTCTGTGCTGTACTGCTAATTTGGCTGTGTTTTTCTGTCTTTCAGAGACGAACCCTGCAAGCCGATTCCTATTAGGCAGTACTTCTAAATAGGACACTCTGTGCATAGGATTAGGTAATAAAGGAAAGGCAGGGTGAAAGCGGAGCGGGGGCTTCGTATTGGGTAATATATGAGAGAAAGCGAAAAAGAAAACTGGTTGGATACTGACAGAAAGCAGGGTCTTTCCGAAGAGGAAGTAAAAAAAAGAAGGGAAATCTGCGGAAAGAATGAATTAGAACAAGAGAAGAAAAAGTCATATGCTGTATTATTATTTGAACAGCTGAATGATCCTTTGATAGCGGTACTCATAGTAGCAGCAGGGATTTCTGTCCTGTTGGGAGAAATCTATGATGCCGCTATTATTGCTTTTGTAATTGCATTAAATGCTATAGTGGGAGTGATACAAGAGGGAAAAGCAATCCGTGCATTGGATGCTTTAAAAAAGCTGACCAGTCCGATAGCAGTTGTGCGAAGAGAGGGAAAGGTAAAAGAAATAGAAGCCTCCCTATTGGTTCCCGGAGATGTCGTACTATTAGATGCCGGCTGTCAAGTACCAGCAGATATGCAGATTTTAGATGCGATTAGCCTAAAAATAGAAGAATCTGCACTGACAGGCGAGTCTATTCCAGTAGAAAAAAGAATTTATTCTGGAACAGAGAAGGAGAAAAAAGACTCTGACTTATTTTCTAATGAGATGGCGTATATGACCACCAATGTATTAAATGGACGGGGGGAAGGGTTGGTAACGGCAACCGGGATGCAGACGCAGATTGGAAAAATTGCTCATTCGATTAAAAATACCGTCTTAGAAGCAACACCGCTGCAGAAACGGTTGGCGGATATGGGAAAACTGTTAAGTATTCTTGCGGTAGTCCTATGTGTATTATTATTTGGTATTGCTGTATTTCAAAAGAGGAATCTTCCAGAGATGCTGATTACAGCCATTTCTCTTGCCGTAGCGGCTGTACCGGAGGGGCTGCCGGCCGTAGTTACTATTGTACTTGCATTAAGTGTCTCTAGAATGGTAAAAATTCATGCAATTGTTAGAAGACTTCCTTCAGTGGAAACATTGGGTTCTGTTAGTGTAGTATGCAGCGATAAAACCGGAACTTTAACCGAAAATCATATGACTGCAGTAGCATATTATGCAGACGGAAGGGTATGCCGGTTCCGTCATTTCGAATTAAAAGAAGAACAGGAAAAAAAGAAAGGAAAATGGCTGAAAAAAGAAAAGGGTAAAACAGAAAAAAAGGAAACAGAAAAGAGTGAAGCAGAAAAAAATAGGATAGGAAAAAAGCAAAAAGAGATACCGGCAGAATCAGATTTTCTAAGTGAAACAAAATGGGCAGTAGAAGAAAAAGGAATAGAGCAATATAAAAAGATGTTAGAAGGATTTCTGCTTTGCAATGATGCCAAAGTAGGGGAAACCTGTATAGGAGATCCAACGGAGATTGCTCTGTTGGAAATGGTGCCGGCTGCTGTCCGCAATGAAATTCTTTCTTCTGCATCCCGAATTACAGAAATCCCGTTTAGTTCCGAACGAAAAAAGATGACAACACTTCATAGAAAGAGGTCAAAACAGATTATCTACAGCAAGGGTTCGGTAGAAGAAATTTTAAAACAGTGCAGTTATATAGAAGACAGAGGAAAGATTCTGCCGCTTTCAGCAGAACGCAGGCAGCAGATAGTAAAGGCAGCAAAAGAGATGTCTGATCAGGCACTGCGGGTATTGGCAACCTGTTATCGGGAAGAGACAGAGGGAACGGATTTAGCATCTATGCAAAAGAATACAAGGACGGAACAGGAGTGGAGCAGACGATTAGAAAAAGATATGATTTTTACCGGAATGGCAGGCTTAAAAGATCCTGTAAGAGAAGGAGTAAAAGAGGCAGTTTCACTTTTTAAAAGTGCCGGCGTGAAGACGGTTATGATTACCGGAGATCATGCAGATACTGCACTTGCCATTGCAAAAGAACTTGGAATTGCAGGGAGTCAAAAAGAATGTCTGACCGGTGCAGAGTTAGAAGCACTTACAGAGGAAGAGAGAAAGCGGCGTCTGCCTGATATCCATGTATTTGCCAGAGTCTCTCCGGTACATAAAGTAAAAATTGTAAAAACCTTAAAAGAAGCGGGAAATATTGTTGCAATGACCGGAGACGGAGTAAATGATGCACCTTCCTTAAAAGCAGCCGATATTGGAATTGCTATGGGAAAGAACGGAACCGATGTCGCCCGCAATGCGGCTGATTTTGTGTTGACGGATGATAACTTTACTACAATCGAACATGCCATTGAAGAGGGAAGAGGCATATATGAGAATATACGAAAATCCATTCTCTTTTTGCTGTCCTCTAATTTTGGAGAAATTATTACGATGTTTTTTGCTATTTTATTTTGGCTGCCTTCCCCTCTTCGTGCCAGTCATATCCTTTGGATTAATCTGATTACCGATACGCTTCCGGCACTTGCATTAGGTATAGATGAGAATGATACCGCATATTTGATGCGGCATCCTCCGAGAAATCCCAAAGAAAGTCTGTTTGCCAAAGGGGGACTGTTCTTAACATTATTTTATGGATTTGTTATTGCGGGAATTACATTATTAGCATTTTTTACAATTCCCTATGGCTATCTGACTGCGAATCAGATTCCATTTACAATTTCGAATATTTTACAGGTTCTAAACAGCCCGGAGGTATTGAGCCGTTCGCAGACTTATGCTTTTACGGTATTGGGGCTTTCTCAGTTATTTCATGCAATTGGAATGAGAAATATTCATATGCCGATTTTAAAGTCAGGGCTGCTGAAAAATCAATTAATGTTGTTTGCTTTTTTCATTGGGATTGGTCTGCAGGTTGCAGTAACCGAAATTCCTTATTTAACGATGTGTTTTGGAACAGCAAGACTTTCCTTGGGAGAGTGGGGAGCACTGCTTTTGATTGCAGCGATTCCGTTGTTTGTACATGATGGGCTGCTTGCCTTTTCAAAACGGGAAACCTATTAAAAGATTTGCCGCAGAGCAAGGAAGATTAAAAGAATCCCCCCAAGTGGAGCAAGATTCCATTTGCTTAGATGCGACATCCATTTGCCGCATCCGAATCCGGCATAGAGAGCAAGCAGACAGCCAAAAAAAGAAAGAACTGCACAGGCAGAAAGCGGATAATAGGCTGTACCTGCACCCACTCCGGCGGCGATACAGTCAAGTGCCAGTGCAGTTCCCAGAGAAAAAGATTCCTTTGCAGAAAGGATGCCGTTGTGATCACTGTCAGCATGTTGAATCTGTGCAGATAAAAACAAACTTTTTTTAAGCCGCATAAGACCGAGGCATAACAATAAAATACCGCCTAATAAAGAGGCAGCGGAACTAAAAGAAGCTGCCAGTTGTCCAAAGGAAAGAGAAAGGATTAAAAAGACAGCGGAAATGCCGCTGATAATTACAGCAGAAAAAATAGGAATCTGAATTTTTCCGCTGCCATAGGAAAAACCTGTAAAAAATACATCAATCGAAAGAGCCGTTACTAAAAGAAAAGCATTTTCCAGACCAGAGGAAAAAAAGGTTAGTATCTGGTTCATAATATTCAATACTCCAATTATTTTAATATATCATATGAATTTAAAATAGGGAGGGTGAAGAAAAATAGTCGGAAAAAGATCACTACAAAGAATAGAAAAGGAGAGTAAAGCGATGTATATTGATATGCACTGTGATACCTTATTAAAGGGGGTAAGGGAAGAAAGAGAGGAAATTTATGAACTGCCAGAGGCAATGGCGGATGTAAAGAGATTAAAAGAGGCACAGGTAATATGCCAATTTTTTGCGATTTTTTTTCCGCCTAAACAGAGTCAGTATCCAGAAGGAGTAAAACCGCTGCCGGAGGATGAGGAACTTTTTAAAAAAGCAAGAGAAATTTTTCAGAATACAATTCAAAAGCATGGGGAGGTTTTGGGGCAGGCTGTAAATTATCAGGAAGTGATTCGGCAGCAGGAAGCGGGCAGAGTTGCAGGGATTTTAACAATGGAAGACGGACGTGCTGTTTTGGGAAGTTTTGAGAGGCTGCAGTACTTTTATAGTCAGGGGGTACGGTTAATTTCTCTTACTTGGAATTATGAAAATTGTTTTGGAGCACCTAATTCAAAAGATGTTAAGATTATGCAAAGAGGACTGACTTCTTTTGGAAAAGAGGCAGTTGGAGTAATGAATGATTTGGGGATATTGGTAGATGTATCCCATTTATCGGATGGAGGGTTTTGGGATGTTGCTGCTCTTTCGAAAAAGCCTTTTGTCGCTTCTCATTCTAATTGCCGGAGTCTTTGCAATCATACTAGGAATTTAACAGATGAGATGATACATAGTTTGGCAGAACATGGCGGAGTAGCAGGGGTGAATTTTGAACCTACTTTTTTGCAGGAGGGGAAGCAGGAGAGTACAATGGAGCGGATTGCCGCACATATCAAGCATTTTGTTCAGATTGGGGGAGAGGAATGTGTCGGGATTGGAACGGATTTTGACGGAATTCAGGGAGTATTTGAAGTTGGGGAGCCTACCGCTATGGAGAGGCTTTTTGCATATCTGCATCGAAGTGGATTTTCGGAGGATTTGATAGAAAAGATTGCTTATCGAAATGTGCTTCGGGTGATAAAGGAGAGTATGAAATAGGAAGAAAAAGAGAGATCAGAGTATCATCAGAAGCTACGGGAATCGCTTATACGAAAGCTTCCTTGCAGCAGGCACGTAAAATGCTGAAAGACAGCATTTAAGTGCCGGCAGGAAGCAATACTCTTACAAAGATTTTCTTGACAATACTAATTGTATATTTTTGGATTATCGTTTGAAATGATTTATATATATTAATCTTTTGATAAATTGGTACCAGATTAAGATGGTCTATGTTGAGGGAGTGAAAAGGGACCAGCAAGAATTTCACGTGCAACATAAAGAGTGCGATCGAAGCGGGTATTAATGGTCCATTTGCAAAGTGTCAGGCTGTGGTTTTGGATTTCGATACAGGTAATGCAGCGGGGATGCACACAACTTCCCGTATTGAAATAATAGGAATCCATTCCGCTTAATCTGGGACGGTGCGTATGTCCGGTAATTAGAATTTGCTGTTTTTTTTCTGCCCAGGATGAAAGACGTTTTTCAGTTAGATTTTTTCTGTAATTATTTTTGGCTGCACTGGTGGGATCTAAGACGCCGATATGTTCCAGGGGTTTCCATACATAGAGAACCAGAAAACGGGAAAGCCGCCAGAATACGGAATTAAGTAAGTCGGCTTGGTGTCCGTGTGTAAGGTAGAGACGCAGCCCGCTGTTATCTTCTAATATAACACCGCCATGGTATGTTAGATTAGGAAATAGGGGCTGCATTTTCTGGCTTTCTGTACAGAAGTAGGAGGAACAGTGGCAGCTTGGATAACGGAGTTTCTTTTTTACCATATCGTGGTTGCCATAGAGGAGATAGAGGCGGTTTTGCTGTGCAAATTTGGTAAGGAGCCAAAATACATTGCTGTGCACTTCAATAATTTGTTCGATTCTTCGATTTTCCCAGAGTTCGTCTCCGTCCCCGAGCTCAATATAGGTAAATCCATTTTGATAGTAGTGTTGGAGAGCGGAGAAGTAGAGGTTTTGATTTTTTAGGAAGTTGTCGTTTGAATTGGCACAGCCTCTGTGGCAGTCACTGAATAAAACATAGCGGGAGTAGTAGTGGAGCGGAAGGATAGGGGCTGATTGAAAGGAACGGGAAAGACGGGATTCCAGACTCATATCTTGCGGACTCCTTTTGTTTTTTTACAGTGAGGGGAAGAATGGCATGGGGATTTTCGCTTGTATCTTTTTAACCGCAGGCAGCGGCGGAAGATAAATGGCAGGTAAAAGTAAAGATAGAGCAAGCGATCTGCTGTACAGGAGAACGGACGAGTAATCCATCGATAAAGACAGCAGAAGATTCGATTTTTCCATTGAGCCAGATGGCAGGCTATTTTTGTGAAGAATCCGCATGGAGCAGGTTTGGCTGTAAAACTATAAGAGAAGCAGATGCGGGAGCCGCATATCTGGAGGGTATTTCGCTCATATCCTAGTTTTATCAGTGCATTAGTAAAGGCACACATCATCTCGCAGTTTGGAAAGCAGATGCAGAAGTCAGCAGAAAGCATGCTTGGTTTAGAAAAGCATCCCATACGGAAGGCAGCAAGCCACCAGTGAGGCATGGTTAAGTTGGCTATGTTTTGCAAGGATTGTTTATAGCAGCGAGTTAGGGACATAGAGAAAATGGGAACTTCTTCGTCCGTAACGGTGTGGAAGAGCTCCTTGGATCTTCTGTCAGGAGGAACAATACCGTCTGCACAGTAGATGCCGATTTCTGCACCCGTATTGATGCCGTATTGTCCTTTCCAGAATTCGACTAGCCAAGTGCGGTTTTCATAGTCGAAATAGACCGGTTCACTGTCGAATACCATGTTAAAATACGGGGCGAGACAGTCAAAACTTCTGGTGTAGCCGAATTCTCTTTGCCAAGCATCAAAGGTGGAGAAGAAGATATCTTGGTATGGCAGGTAGTGATAGCCAAACGGCTGAATTAGTTCGTTTAATAGCTGACATTTTTCGGGCTGCGGCATGGAGCAGACTTTTTTAATGATATATTTTTTACGTTTATGGTTCCATAGGAAGCAGATAAATGCAATAAGAAAGAAAATGCTAAAAAAGATATACATAAGAGATTCCTTTTCTGTTTTTTGTTATTAGTATATGAATGGAGGGGAAAAGTGATAAAGGGAATTTGTTGAGGGGGAGGGTGCTGGAGTGGAGGACGCTAGAGTAGAGAAGCGATCCCTTTTCGCTGTTCCGCTCTCCGAAAAGTAAGAATGTCTAATGCTTCTGAGTTTACATCTATCCCACCGGACGGAACGGGGTGCAATTCGCCCGTGCAACGGGCTAAACACACCCCTTTTTTTGCCATTCGAGAATGGCAAAAAATCCTAGTGGATCGACAGAAGCATAAGACATTCTAACTTTCCTCCGAAGTCACAGCGAAAAGGGATCGCTTCTCTACTCTAGCTGTCTTTTCCTACCTGTAAGTTTAAAGTTGAATCATTTAGCCATAGAGGATTTTGATTTTTATATTTTAAACTGAAAAACTGTGTTATTTTACTGCAGATTTATAGCTTAGAAAAATTTGAAAAGAGAATAGGGATAGGAGGAAAGAAACGTAGATTGTGAGACAATACAGCCAGAGTGCATTAGAAATCCGCTGTGACTTCGGAGGAAAGCTAGAAGCTCTTAGACTTCTGTCGATTCCGTAGGATTTTTGCCATTCTTGAATGGCAAAAAAGGGGTGTGTTTAGCCCCATAGGTGAGAACTTAAGAAAAAAAGAGAGGAAAAATGCCCAAAATCCAAGCAA
>CAJUEI010000070.1 GCA_910585255.1 uncultured Lachnospiraceae bacterium | reverse complement strand
CACATTGGGAAGAAAATGAAAAGATATTAGACAGTCTCTTAGACTTCTGTCGATCCATTAGGATTTTTTGCCATTCCCGAATGGCAAAAAAAGGGGTGTGTTTAGCCCGCTGCACGGGCGAATTGCACCCCGGTCCGTCCGGTTGGATATACCTAAATTCAGAAGTCTTAGAGCTTCTTACTTTCCGTAGAGCGGAATATCGCTGCTATATCGCACTCTGGCGTCCTCCTCATCTCTTTTTCCGCAAAACAATCCGAGCCACCGAATCTGTCATAAAAATAGCCACTGCAATTGCCCCAGCGATCAAAAGTGTCTCCTGAAGATGCATATAAACCTGCTCCGCATCCTCCGCAATAATACTATACGCCGTTCGATACATCCCCGCTCCAGGCACCATAGGAAGAATCCCCCCAATTAAAAAAACCGTAACAGGAGCCTTTAACCTCCGTGCCTCCACATGAGAAAACACCGAAACCGCTGCTGCCGCCCAAAAACAAGCGATATAAGAAGTACACCCCATATCCATAGCAGCCAGATAAACCATCCACCCAATCGCCCCTGCAAAAGCCGTATGATACAACAACTTCCGTGGTACCTCAATTACCATACAAAACCCGGCTACAGCCAAAAAAGCCCCCACTATCTGCACACTTTTTTTCCTCCTTCACTACCCTAAATAAAAATCCCAAAATACCTATTCCCCTAAATCAGTCCGCGAAGCAAAGCCATCCCGACACAGGCACCAAAAGCAATTGCTGCTGCCTCCATACATGCTTCCATCACCCGAGCACTACCGGATACATAATCCCCCTGCAAAGTATCACGAATCGCATTTGTAATCGCCACACCGGGAACCATCGGCATAATTCCTCCAATAATAATCAAATCTCTATTTAACGCAAAAGGTACTGCCTTAACCAACAAAAGCACGCTAATTACCACAATGCAGGAATTCAGTCCATCCAGCAAAAACCCCTGAAATCCAATCTTTCGTCCGAGAGAAAGTCCTACAGCCAAAATCACTCCTCCCAGTGCCGACAGAATACAATCCAAAAAACTGCCGCCTAATAAAAGTGTAAAAAACGCAGAAGTAAATACAATTCCAACATTTTTTGCAAATGGACTGTAAATCTTTTCTTCCCGGATTTTCTTTAGCTCATGAAATGCTTCCTGCAGTCCCATCTCTTCTTCATAAAATTTTCGGGAAACTTCATTTGCCCGAAAGATCTTATTTAAGTTTGTACTGCGGCGGTTAATCCGCCTTACTACCGTAATCGCCTCAATCGCCGGATCAGATAAAGTAGCAATAATTCCTGTAGTAATCACAAATACCTGTGCATGTTTTAAATTTGCCTTTTTTAAAAAATGGCTGATTGTATCCTCTACCCGATATGTCTCTGCTCCGCTTTCTAACATAATCTCACCGGCTAAAACCGCAGTATCTACCAAAAGCATATAATCCATATCTTATCCTCGTTTTTCTGCCAAACATAGTCTATACTGGAAAACACCCTTTTCCAACGAATTCCCGCAAAATCGAATTTTTAGGAATATCTTCTGTTGTCATTCCTAAAAAATAATCCAAAAATTTTAACAGCCGTTTTGCTTCTGCATAGCAGGGATCGCCTGGTTCAATCTGAAATAAAATCGGTTCTGCAAATTGTTTTAAAGCCGCCAGTTCATAGACTAATGCCGAATTAAACATCACATCTGCTTCCTCCTGATAAGGAAAGATATACTGCTCCTCACCTCTTCTTACAGAGTCCCACATATCAAGTGTTCCCTTTGCCGTTATATTTCTAGTGCGGTTATCTCTTACCATCCGGCGGATTAATCGTCCGTCTGTAGACGGAATCCGGTTGTGTTCGTCAATATTTAACTGTGTCAGTGCACTGATATAAATCTTGAACTTGCTCTCCTTTGGAAGAGTATAAGAAAGTGCATCATTTAACCCATGAATTCCTTCAATTACTAATACATCTTCTCTTCCAAGCTGCAAGTAATCTCCTCGGTATTCCCGCTTTCCTGTCTTAAAATTATAGATTGGCAGCTCAATCTGATCGCCCTTTAACAGTGCTGTCATATCAATATTAAACTGCTCGACATCCAATGCACGCAGGCTTTCAAAGTCATATTTTCCAAATTCATCTAACGGACATTTCAGCCGATCAATAAAATAATCGTCAATCGAAATCAAATGCGGATTTAATCCATGTGCCTGAAGCTGAATCGATAACCGATGAGAAAAGGTGGTCTTTCCAGAAGAAGAAGGTCCTGCAATCATAATAAATTTACTCTGCTTCCGCTCGGTAATCATTCGGGCAATTTCTGAAATTTTCTTTTCCTGCAGTGCCTCTTGTACCAGTACAATATCATTTAATTTGCCTTTTGAGATCTTTTCGTTTAGTTCTCCGACTGTAGAAACTCCCAGACGTTCTCCCCACTCCTTTGACTCCTTTAATACTTGAAACAGCTTTTTCTGCGGTTCAAACGGAGCCAGATAGGTTGGTGCTTTTTTTCTCGGCATCTGCAGAACAAATCCCTCATCATATGGATAGAGTTCAAAATACTTTAACACTCCGGTCGAAGGAACCATATAGCCATAATAATAGTCTTCAAATTCATTTAAGCTATAGATATTTACTCTTGATACCCTCCGATAGCGAAATAGTCTCTCTTTGTCATACATCCGATGTCCCCGAAAAAGTGCAACTGCATCATCTGTATGAATACTTCTCTTTTTAAAAGGAATGTCTTCTTTTACCAACTCTAACATTCGCTCTTTGACTTGCCCTAAAAAGTTTTGATCCACCGTTACCTGTCCTGTAACCTTACAGTAATATCCTTTGCTTAAAGAGAATAATACACTTACTTTTTCCAATTTCTCCCGTGGCACAATATCGTAAATCGCCTTTAGCATCAGTTGTGTTACACTTCTGACATAGGAGCGGTTTCCGGCATCTTCTGCAGTAGTTACTAATTGAATCGTACAATCCCTTTCCAATTTTTTATATAATTCCTGCAGTTTTCCGTCCACAGTTACAAGAACAATCTCATGTTCCTTTTTTTCTCTATAGTCATCTGCAATTTCCTGATAGGTCGTTCCTTCTGCATATTCTCTTTTTTCTCCCTCAACTAAAACATGGTACATCTGTCCCATCCTTCTCTATATTCCTTTCTTATCATAATATGCCAGTGCTTCTCTGATGCGAACACATTCCGCCTCTATCTGCTTTTGTCGCTGCTGTGTACTTTCTTTTTGTATCCTGCACAGCTTCTCTTTTATCTGTCTGCGAATTAGATACTCCTTCTGCAGATAGTCATACAGCACGGGATGCTGTTCTTCTAACATCCGCTTTCCATACCAAAGTTCTGCTTCTGTCTGGTAGTCTCCCGTTCCATAGACTGCCCTTATTACAGTATAATAAATTCCCTCTTCATACAGCATGGTTTCTTTTAAAATAGAAAATCCCTGTGCCATTAAAAAACGCCGTACCTTATGTATCTCAGAATGAGGAGAAAGAATAAACTCGGATACCTCTGAAAGAACTTCTCTTCCTTCCTTTAGTATCTGTATCATCAATTCTCCTCCTAACCCCGCTATTACAACAGATTCTGCTTCCCCTTTTCGAAATGCAGAACATCCATCTGAAAGCCGAGTTTCAATCTGTTTTTCTAATCCCTGTTCCAAAATATGATCCCTTGCTCTCTGCAAAGGTCCCTCTCCTATATCCATTGCTAAAGCAGATGGAATTTTCCCGCTTTTTATCAGATAAATCGGCACATAGGCATGATCGGTTCCAATATCTGCAACTCTCATTCCCTCTGTTACAAAAGATGCCACCGTCTTTAACCGCTCTGAAATCTGCATAGTTGATAAACTCCTAATCTAAATAGTCTTTTAACAGACGGCTTCTGCTTGGATGACGCAGTTTCCGCAATGCCTTTGCTTCAATCTGCCGTATCCTCTCCCGGGTGACATGAAACTCTTTTCCCACTTCTTCTAATGTTCGGGCACGTCCATCATCCAATCCAAACCGCAGACGCAGTACTTTCTGTTCCCGTTCGGAAAGAGTGGAAAGCACTTCCACTAACTGCTCTTGAAGCAGCGTAAACGTTGCCGCCTCTGCCGGAACCGGCATATTGTCATCCTGAATAAAATCTCCTAAATGGCTTTCGTCTTCTTCTCCTACCGGTGTTTCTAATGACACAGGTTCCTGAGAAGCCTTTAAGACTTCCTGTACTTTTTCCATTGGCATATCTAATTCTTTTGACAGTTCCTCCAAAGACGGCTCTCTTCCTAAATCCTGTACCATCTGTCTGGATACCCGAATGACTCGGTTAATGGTTTCTACCATATGCACCGGAATTCGTATCGTTCTTGCCTGATCGGCAATTGCACGGGTGATCGCCTGACGAATCCACCAGGTTGCATAGGTACTGAACTTATATCCCTTTTTGTAGTCAAACTTCTCCACTGCCTTAATCAGACCTAAATTGCCCTCCTGTATCAGATCCAAAAACTGCATCCCTCGACCGGAATATTTTTTTGCTATGCTGACAACCAACCTTAGGTTTGCCTCAGCCAGACGTTTCTTTGCCTCTTCCTCTCCCAATTCAATCCGTTTTGCCAGTTCAATCTCTTCATCAATAGAGAGCAATGGAATTTTGCCAATCTCTTTTAGATACATCCGAACAGGATCTTCGGTTCCGGTTCCCTCTGGTACACTTAAATCTACATTTTCTAAATCAATTTCCTCTTCTTCTAAAAACTCATCCTCATTGAGATCGTCCAGTAAAAGTTCTTCCCCTTCCATGGTTTGAAGCACATCAATATTTTGATCTTCTAACTGCTCTAATATCTCGTCAAACTTCTCCGGCTCTAATTCAAATTCGGCAAGAGTATCCACTACCTCTTGAAACTCCAGCGTATTTTTTCTCTCCTTCGCCTTTTCTCTTAATTCGTCAAGTTTTTCTTTCAGTCTGTCCGTATTCATCTCCATGTTGCGTCCATCCTTCCGTTTCATATAGTCTGCCCTTATGTTAAAGAAATATGCAGATCTTGCAGACTCCGCTTTACCTTTTTTATTTCTTCCAGCTCTGCAAAGTCAGAAGCATGGCTCCCTGCATACTCACACCAGTTCTGTTTTATCTTATATACTGTTTCATTTACAGCCGTTTCTTTTTGTTTTTCATCCATTGGTGTCCGCAGGGTTGTATGAAACAGTTCTGCTGCCTCCCTCTGTTCCTCTTCTTTTGTAAACTTACTGATAATTCTAGCTGGATTCACCATTCCTTCCTCCTGGTACTGCTGATAGAGCATCTCTGCTACCATATGATAAAAACAATCGGTAAAATCCCTTGGAGAAATCCACTCTTTCAGCTTTTCAAATAGCTGGGTATCCTCAATCAGCCAAGTCAGCAGCAATCTCTGTGACTCTTTTATACCTCCTTCTTTCCCTTGCTTCTGTACCTGCTTTGTATTTGTCTTTACCACTGTAAAAGGCTGTCCTCCCATTTGATAAGCAAACCGCTTTACCATATTGCACAGTCCCTCATAATCGATTTGATGTTCTTTGCAAATCGCTTCGATATAGGTATTACGTTCTAATTCCTCTGGAAATTCCAACAGGCGTTTTGCTGTCTCCTGAAAAAAACGGGTCTTCTGCTCTGGATCTTCCATCTGATATGCCCTTTTTAACATCTCAATTTCATATAAAAAGCCGTTCTTTGCCTGTACAATCCGTTCCTCAAATGCTTCTGCACCTCTATTTTTTATAAATTCATCTGGATCTTTATAGGGATCTAGCCGAATCACTCTGGCACTTAAGCCTGCCTCTTTTAAAATCGGAATCGCCCGAAGTGCCGCCTTTACTCCTGCACCGTCACTGTCATACGTCAGTAAAACTTCCTGTGTATAACGCTTTAACAGAGAAGCTTGTCCAGAAGTAAATGCCGTTCCCAAAGAGGCAACCGCATTGTTAAAACCCGCCTGATGCAGAGAAATTACATCCATATATCCTTCGCAAATAATAAAATTTGGTCTTCTAGAATTCTTCGCTTCATTTATTCCATATAAGTTTCGGCTTTTATCAAAGATCTTTGTCTCGGGAGAATTGAGATATTTGGGTTCTCCCTCTCCCATCACTCTTCCGCCAAAACCAATCACACGATTCCTAACATCCATAATCGGAAACATCACACGATTCCAAAATTTATCATAAGTTCCTCTTTCCTCTATCGTCACAAGTCCCGATTCTTTTAATAATTCATCCCGATATCCCTTTTTTTTCAGATAAAAATAGAGATCATTGCTTGTCTTATTCGAATACCCCAATCCAAATCTTGTAATTGTTGTATCCGATAGCTGCCGTTTTTTTAAATAAGCAAGCCCCAATGCTCCCCTCTCTGATTTTAATTGATAATAAAAATAACGTGCTGCTTCCTTTTGAATCTCCAATAAACGACTCTTTTGATCCGCCTCTCTTTTTGCCTCTGGACTTTCCTCTTCTGCCTTCGGCAGCGGCATCCCGCATCGTTCCGCCAGATATTCCACTGCCTCTGGAAATGTAAAATTTTCATATTCCATTAAAAACGTATAGACATTTCCTCCAGCACCGCAGCCAAAACAGTAGTACATCTGTTTTCCCGGTGTAACAGAAAAAGACGGTGATTTTTCGCTATGAAACGGACACAGCCCAAAATAAGTGCTTCCCTTCTTTTTCAGCTGCACATAACCAGAAATCACATCTACTATATCATTTCTTTCTCGCACTTCTTCTATCAGACTCTCTGAATAACGCATGGTCAATGTTGCTCCTTCAATTATTCCCATTTTCTTTCTCTTAAATAACATTTTGCATTTTACAGCCCTATCTCTATTCGGATCTTATCCTTTCCATGCCTTTGGTTCAAAAATTTCTTTAAACTTTGCAATCGAATAGCTGTCTGTCATCCCGGCAATATAATCACAAACCACCCGTGCCTTCGTCTGATTTTTCTGTTCCATCCTATATATATATTCAGAAGGCAGCATTTCTATGTTATCCAAATAATGATAATATAAAGCAGTCAGCATATTTTTTGCCTTTTTTTCTTCGGTTTTTGCCGCAGGATTGGTATAGACCTGCTGAAACATAAACCGCCTTAAATCTGCCATTGCTTCTGCCACTTCTGATGACATAAAAATACTTGAATTTCCCATACTCTGTGCTACTACATCATGTATCATACGATTTAACCGTTCTTTTACCGTTACTCCCAAAACAGCCGTACATTCCCTAGGAATCTCTTCTTCCGTCAAAATCTTTCCACGAATCGCATCGTCAATATCATGATTAATATAAGCAATCTTATCGGAAAGCTGAACAACCTGCCCTTCCAAAGTAGACGGATGCATGCCGGTTCTATGATTTAAAATTCCGTCCCGAACCTCTTTTGTCAGATTTAATCCTCGTCCTCCCTTTTCTAACAACTCTACAATCCGTACACTCTGCTCATGATGGCGAAACCCCGTTTCACAGACCGAATGTAATGCTTCCTCTCCGGTATGTCCAAACGGAGTGTGCCCTAAATCATGTCCCAATGCAATCGCTTCCGCCAAGTCCTCATTTAGATGAAGTGCTCTGGTAATGGTTCTTGCTATCTGGGAAACTTCTAATGTATGTGTCAGTCTTGTACGGTAGTGATCTCCCTCCGGCGACAAAAATACCTGTGTTTTATGTATCAAACGCCGAAAGGATTTACTATGAAGAATCCGGTCACGGTCTCTCTGATAAACAGTCCGCATATCACACGGTGTCTCCTGTCGATCACGTCCCTTCGAATCGGCACTATGTGCTGCATAAGGACTTAAAAACTGCTGTTCATAGGCTTCCTGCTGCTCCCGCATATTCATGCCGCTACCATCCTTCCTTTTCTTAAACAATCTCACGATAAACCCATATAGTTTTATATTCTATCATAAAACTTAAAAAAAAACTATATATTCACAAGAAATTTTTTCAATTTCCTCTTGATTTTCTATAAAACTTATGATAAACTAGCTGTGTCGCTGTTAAAAAGCAAATACTTGCAGTTGTGGCGGAATTGGCATACGCGCATGATTCAGGTTCATGTCCATGTAGGTGGGTTCGGGTTCAAGTCCCGTCAACTGCACTTTATTAAAAATCAGTATTTACAAGAATCGCCTGTAAATACTGGTTTTTTTATATTTATTCTTTCAAAATACAGAAGATTTTTTCTTAACGTTGAATCATTTTTCAATAAAATGCAACACGAAACGCAACACGAAATTTCATAAAATTTAAACCTTTCGATTATTGTAATCAGAAACCCATTGCCCTTGAGCGGTAAGAAAAAATTTATAATTTGCAGCCTATTTTAAGCATAATGAAGTGGCAAACTCAGACGGACAAAAATATTTTTATAGAATCTTGCATTTCAAAATGGCATATGCTACAATAGCAATAAAGAAAGAGGGCATCTGCTGGTAACAGACACCCTCTGGGAACTACCGATAGACGGTTTGCCCGATTAAGTGATTATAACAAAAATAGTCGCCTCACTTTAGTGGAGCAGGGCGGCTATTTCTGTGTCTTTCCATGATGAAATCCGATCGTATATCCAATACTGAAGCAAGTACCACATAATGCTAGTACCGCTATCAGACTTTCTATAGTCAACATAACACACGCCCTCCTTTCCTAGATTCCCTTTCGGGTTTCTATGTAAACGGAGGGTCACAGTCCCTCCGAAGAGGGCAAACCGCCTACCATCAATGATAGAACCTAACGTGATTTTATCATGCCTTAGCAGATATTTCAATAAAATCTTACAAACCTGCATAGAAATTTATTTTGCAATTCCTAAACTGTTTTGATATAATACTTTCACATAAATAGCCCGATTTAGGGTATTGACATATTTTGCGAAAGGCTTTTGCTTGGATTTACTGAATGTACTGTCATGAAGAGTTATAATCTGATTTGATACCATTACACCATCTCTATTCCAATAATACCACTTGCCTTTCCGGTCAATCCACCCTGTCTGCATCCAGCCATTTGAATCAAATTAATATCACTTACCATTTATCTGCTCCTGAAGAATATTATCCTTCATGGCAGCAATAACCTCTCTTCGGGATCTTCCTATTTTCACTATTTTTTCTCCCCCCTACAAATCTCCAACACCTGCTCAAACTCCAGATCCCCTCCAAACAGATCTAACCCGCTCCCTATCGTAACGTCCAATCTTCCCTTTCCGACCTGCTTTAATTCAATCAGATCCTGAAAGCTTCCAATTCCGCCGGCATAAGTAATCGGAATTCCTTGATATTCCCCCAGCATCTGCACAAGATCCCGCTCAATCCCATGTCTCTTTCCTTCTACATCCACTGCATGAACCAAAAATTCATCACAATACTCCGCCAACTCCCTCAGCATTTCCTGCGTCACCGGAGTATCCGTAAATTTCTGCCATCGATCTGTCACAATATAATAATTATCTTCCTTTTTCCTACAGCTTAGATCCAGCACCAAATGCTCTTTTCCTACAGCCCGAATCAGCTTCTCTATATTTTCAAACTCAATTCTCCCGTCTCGAAATACATAAGAAGTTACAATTACATGTGATGCTCCGGCACGAATCAACTCCTCTGCATTTTCTGCAGTAATTCCGCCCCCAATCTGTAATCCCTGCGGATATTCCTGCAAAGCACAAAATGCCTGTTTCAAATCCGCCTGATAATATTCCGTCCCGATGGGATTCAGCAAAATAATATGTCCTCCCCACAGTCCTTTCTCCCGATAAATCCGAGCATAAAAACCTGCATCCTGCTTTGAAACAAAATTTTCCTCTGCCCGATTTCCCTGATCTAACAGACTCCCTCCCACAATTTGCTTTACTTGTCCATTGTGAATATCAATACATGGTCGAAATCTCACCTTGTCCTTCACTCCTTTTCAGCCCCATTTTAGTCAAAGGAAATTCGGAATCTGCTCCGCTACTTCCTTGATAGGTTAAACTTTAATCTCGGCTACCACTCCAAGCAGATCCTGATTCTCCCTTAGAATCGGTTCCACAACATTTGCTAGAAATGCATCTACCTGTTCTGGGGCACGTCCGATATATCGGGAAGGTTCCATCGCTTTTTCCAATTCTTCCAAACTCAAATGAAAAGCCGGATCGGCAGCAATCAATTCCAACAGATTATTTTCCTTTCCGTCCACTTTTACATTTCTTCCCGCTTCCATAGAAAGGGTTCGAATCTTTTCATGCAGTTCCTGCCGATCTCCTCCTGCTTTTACCGCATCCATCATAATATTCTCGGTTGCCATAAAAGGCAGCTCACTCCTCAGCCGCTTTTCAATTACTTTAGGATAAACCACTAACCCATCTACCACATTTAGGCAGAGATCCAAAATTCCGTCTATAGCAAGAAATCCTTCCGGTATCGACAGTCTCTTATTTGCCGAATCGTCTAATGTCCGTTCAAACCACTGTGTAGCTGAAGTAATCGCCGGATTTAACGCATCTATCATAACATAACGGCTAAGAGAGGCAATCCGCTCACTCCGCATAGGATTCCGCTTATAAGCCATAGCAGAAGATCCGATCTGATTCTTCTCAAAAGGCTCCTCCACTTCCTTTAGATGCTGCAAAAGCCGAATATCATTTGACATTTTATGAGCTGAAGCAGCAATGCCCGCCAGCACATTAACCACACGGGTATCCACTTTTCTTGAATATGTCTGTCCTGATACTGCATAACACTCCCGAAATCCCATCTTCTCTGCAATCATCGGATCGATCCGATCGATCTTTTCCTGATCTCCGTCAAATAATTCCAGAAAACTTGCCTGTGTACCGGTGGTTCCTTTCGATCCCAACAATTTCATTCCACCAAGCACATGCTCTAAATCCTCCAAATCCAGCGTAAACTCCTGCAGCCAAAGCGAAGCCCGTTTCCCTACGGTAGTAGGCTGTGCCGGCTGAAAATGCGTAAAGGCAAGTGTAGGGAGTGCCTTATATTCCTTGGCAAATGAAGCCAGCTTTGCAATCACATTGACCAATTTCTTCTTTACCAGCCGAAGTGCCTCTGTCATCACAATAATATCCGTATTATCCCCTACATAACAAGAAGTAGCACCCAGATGAATAATTCCTTTCGCTTTTGGGCACTGTACCCCATAAGCATATACATGAGACATAACATCATGCCGCACCAAAGCCTCCCGCTCCTTTGCTACTTCATAATTAATATCTTCTGCATGTTCCTTTAATTCCTCAATCTGTTCCTGCGTAATCGGCAGTCCCAATTCCTGTTCCACCTCTGCCAACGCAATCCACAGCTTTCTCCAAGTCCGAAACTTCATATCCGGCGAAAAAATATACTGCATTTCTTTACTAGCATATCGCTCCGATAAGGGGCTTTGATATCTATCGTACATAAAACTCTCCCTTTCTTCTCTCTATAATATTGATCCCTTACTTTTCATAACTTCCCCGAATATCCTCGGTAGGAGGCTCCATCGGATAATCCCCAGTAAAACATCCCCGGCAGATAGGAAGCCCCTCTGCCATCTCTTCTAACCGCTCTAATTTCAGATACCCCAAAGAATCCGCTCCGATAATCTTTCGAATCTCCTCTACGGATCGATTGTGAGCAATCAGTTGATCCTCCGAAGGAATATCAATCCCAAAATAGCAGGGATGCAAAAACGGCGGTGAACTAATCCTCACATGCACTTCCTTAGCCCCTGCCTCCCGCAGCATACTGACTACCCGATCATTGGTTGTTCCCCGCACCATAGAATCGTCAATCATAATCACACGTTTGCCGTCCACGGCTTCTTTTAATACATTCAGCTTAATCCGCACACTAGACTCCCGATTTCCCTGCTTTGGCTTAATAAAAGTCCGTCCTACATAGCTGTTCTTTACAAATGCCGTTCCATAGGGAATTCCAGATTCCATCGAATATCCAAGTGCCGCCGCATTTCCCGACTCCGGCACTCCTACCACTAAATCGGCATCCACCGGATGATCCATTGCCAAAAACCGCCCCGCCTGAATTCTGGAATGATACACACTAACTCCGTCAAATACACTGTCCGGTCTGGCAAAATAAATATATTCAAAAATACATCTCGCCTGCTTCTCTTTTGGCAGACACAGCTCCTGATTGGACAAAATTCCGTCTCTGGTAATTGTCACAACCTCACCTGGCATCACATCCCGTATATACTCCGCACCAATCGTTTCTAATGCACAGGTCTCCGATGCAAAGATATAGGCATGATCCCGCTTTCCGATACAAAGAGGCTTAAACCCATAAGGATCCCTTGCCCCTATTAACTTCCTTGGACTCATCACAATCAGCGAATAGGCTCCTTTAATCTTCTTCATTGCACTGACTACGGCGTCCTCTACAGAATGTTCATGAATTCTCTCCCGTGCAATATGATAAGCAATCACTTCCGAATCAATCGTTGTCTGAAAAATAGCTCCGGTATATTCTAATTCCCGCCGAAGAGCCAATGCATTAATCAAGTTGCCGTTATGTGCCAAAGCCAGCGTTCCTTTTACATAGTTTAAAACTAAAGGCTGTGCATTCTCCCTTGTACTGCTGCCCGCCGTAGAATACCGGGTATGTCCTACCCCAATATCCCCATGAAGTTTTTGAAGTGCTTCTTCAGTAAATACCTCATTTACCAATCCCATTCCTTTTATTGAACAAACCTTTCCTTTGGGTCCCTCTGTATCACTTACCGCAATTCCGCAGCTCTCCTGCCCACGATGCTGCAGTGCAAACAATCCATAATAAATTGCAGATGCCACATCATTTCCATCAAAATCATACATTCCAAAGACACCACATTCTTCATGCAATTTATCCAAAATCTCCTCTTGTCCTTCTAATTGTGAATTTTCCATCTATTCTGCCCTTTCTTACTTCCTGTCATACTTACCAAAAAATATACAAATGGGGGCAAGAAAACCCTGTCCCCATTTTTTAATCGATACCCTTACTGGATTCCAAGTCTCTTAAATACTTCTTGATAAGCATCCTCTACATTGCCAAGATCCCTGCGGAAACGATCTTTATCCAACTTTTCATGCGTATCTTTATCCCAAAGTCTGCATGTATCTGGTGAAATCTCATCTGCCAAAATAATTTCCCCATGATATCTTCCAAACTCTACTTTAAAATCAATTAAATCAATATTTAAAGAATTAAAATATTCCAATAACGTTGCATTTACTTTAAATACATATTCGGTAATCTTATCAATTTCTTCTCTGGTAGCCGCACCGATAGCAATGGCATAATAATCATTAATCATCGGATCGCCCAGTTCATCATTTTTATAACTAAACTCCAATGTCGGTGCCAATAACTTTGTTCCCTCTGCAATTCCCAATTTCTTTGAAAAACTTCCTGCTGCTACATTCCGCATAATCACTTCCAACGGAACAATCTCCACCTTTTTCACGGCAGTTTCCCGATCACTTAATTCCTCTACCAAGTGAGTCGGCACACCCTGTTTCTCTAAAAGCCGAAAGATATGATTGGTCATACGATTGTTAATCGCACCCTTTCCTACAATCGTTCCCTTTTTCTCTCCATTAAAAGCAGTCGCATCATCCTTATAATCTACAATTAAAACATCTGCATCCTCTGTTGTCCAAACCTTTTTTGCTTTTCCTTCATAGAGCAATTCTACCTTATTCATGTTTTGTCACCAATCCTTTTCTCCTACTTGTCTGCTTAAAAAAGCCTTTACGAAAGCATTATAACCCAAGAAATATACAAAATCAACCGCAATTTTCTATTCCTCCAAGCTATCCTTCTCTGCACTAATCAATACAATAATGCTTCTTGCCGGTACAATCAGCTGCCTCTGTTCCTTTAACACGACTGGTTCCTCTGCCACAAACGGCTCCTCTCCGCAAAAAGTATGAATTGCCTCCTTCCACACCTTTTTCTTAGAAGGACGGGGCAGATCAAATTTATGCTCCTCCCAGTGACAGTTATAAGCAATAAAAATATCCTCATCTGCTTTTTTATCCTTTGTATAGCGTGCATATTCTCCACAGTAAAACACCCCGACATACCGAGTATAAGTATCCATATCTGGATACCATGCCCGACTGCCATGATAGGATAAATCCGGTCTGCCCACTGCACTGTAATCCATCATTCGAAGCTGCTTTGGCATATGAAGAATCCGATGTGCCATACGAAATGCAATCAGTGCCTTTGTAAATTCATATAATTCCTGTCCTCTCTTTGAAAAATTCCAATTTAACCAGGAAATCTCATTATCCTGACAATAGGGATTATTATTCCCCTGACAAGTTCTGGCAAATTCATCCCCTGCAAACAGCATCGGAATTCCCTGACTCAGCAGCACCATAACAACTGCATTTTTCATCTGCTGGCTTCTTCTATCTAAAATCTTCTTTCTGCGGCTTTCCCCCTCTACCCCACAATTCCAGCTATAATTAAACGGATTTCCGTCCTGATTATTTTCTCCGTTCGCCTCATTGTGCCGTTTCTCATACATTACCATATCTAACAAAGTCAAACTGTCATGATTGGCAATATAATTAATAACTCCTTCTTTTGCCGGATTCCTAGTCAGCCGATATAAAAACCCTCCTATCTGATTTTCATCCGATTTTAAAAATCGCCGCATATCCATCATAAATCCATCATTCATCGCCGCAAGCCGTCTTACTTTCGGTTCTTTCGGATAGATAAAATCGGTATCCCACTCATTTCCAAATAATTTACAGTCCGAAAGATAAGCATTTTTTGCCAACTGATTCATATTCACTCCATTTTGATTGACATGAAATGCATCAATATGATATTCCATTTTCCAAAAAATCAGACAATCTGACACAAACTCCATCGAAAATCCTGATTCAAAATAAAATTCCATACTGATTTCTATTCCCGCCTGATGCAATGCCCGAACTAATTCCTTTAATTCATTCTCTGGATCATACCGATTTCTTCTTGATATACTATCTTCCTTCCAATCTCTTCTATCCTCTGTATCGAAAACTGCCTCTTTTCCTTCTATTAATTCTACTGCTTTTAATTCCTTTGCTTTTTCAATCTTCTTTCCTCGTCTGTTCCCTATTCTTGTATAAGATGCCTTCGGTGCAAAATAATAGGCATCTGCATATCCAAAATAATTCAGCCGTTCTTCTCCTTGCTGTGTCAATATTCGTTCGTCAAATTCATAAGACGGCATTAATTCTATCATTGTAATGCCCAATTCTTTTAGATAAGGAATTTTTTCTCTAATCCCAGAAAATGTCCCCTTCCCTTTTACCCGGGAAGAAGAATGTTTGGTAAATCCTCTTGTATGAAGCCGATAAAGAATTGTATCTTCCAATGGAATCTCGGGCGGTTTGTCCTGCTGCCAGTCAAACTTATCCGTAAGAAAACCATAACGTAATGGTTCTTCTGCCGCCGTTCCCCACTGTTCCCGCCCCAGTACCTTTTTCGCATACGGATCGGGAAGCGGTACTTCTACTACTCTTCCGTCTTTCGTTTTCTTTTTGCAAAAAAAGTTATACTCCCACTGCCGGGGATGCAGTCCTTCTATATAAATATATCGAACCTCACCCATCCGGTTTTCTGGAGGAATCGGAAATTGATATAACGGCACAGAATCTCCTTCTCTATATAAATAAAGAAAAAGTTCTGCTTCTCTTTCTGCAGTTACAGCAAAGTTTACACCATTGCTAGTTACAGTTGCCCCCATTGGCATAGGTCGTGCTTTTTCCTGATTTAATTTTAGTTGGTTATTCTTCGCTCTCATGAACACTCCTGTTCTTTTGTTCTTCTAGAGTATGCTAAGAATATATCCCCATTCTCTGTGTATCCTTTCTAATCGTATTCTTCCCCAAATTCAGTTGACATAGCTCTCGTCCTTTATGCTGCCTTTTTGGAACAAATCTCTTACTTTTTATGACACACCTTGTAGAAAATATATAAGAAACTTACTCTAGGTTGCAGGGTCTTTAGTTTGTCTCTTTCTATTTTATATCTTGTAGTTAGAAAGTTCAACCTCTTTTCTTATAAATGATAACGTAAATTTACTTTTGAATTCTACAAAACAAAAAAGCTCCCCAAAGAGGACGCCAGAGTGGATTAGGGATACGCTGTTCCGCTCTCCGAAAAGCAGAAGCTCTAAGACTTCTGCACCTAGGTGTATCCAACCGGACGGAGCGGGGTGCAATTCGCCCGTACAGCGGGCTAAACACACCCCTTTTTT
>CAJUEI010000069.1 GCA_910585255.1 uncultured Lachnospiraceae bacterium | reverse complement strand
CGTGCCTTATGTGTCCGCTGCGAGGAAGCCTTAGTGCAAACGGCCCCAGCAGAGAATCTGCCTATCATACCGGCGTCCGGCTCCCCCATCCCCTTATTCTCAAAAAAACCCCAAATATCCCACCCTTTAAAAACATCTTATTTCTTATCATATCGAATATCCCCCTAAAAATCAACCCATTTCCAATATTTCTAAGCTGCCTTTTTCCAAATTCCAGTAACCAAAACCGTCATATCATCCCGGGCTACTCCTCCAGCCCTCATTACTGCATAATCCAAAATATATTCTGCCATTTCCTTAGGGTTTTGCAGTGTCATATCCATAAGTATCCTCCCCAGTTCCTCTTCCTTCTCTTCCCCATCAATTGCTTCCAATACCCCGTCCGAAAGCATCACAATATAATCTCCATCATATAATTTTTTTGCCGCACATTCGCAGTCTGGCTCCGGTAAAATTCCAATCGGCAGACTGGTTGATTTTAATACCTCTACCCAACGATTTCTCCGTATAAAAGTAGCCGCTGCACCGGACTTTAAAAAACTGCATGTACCTGTATATAGATCCGCCAGTGCCAAATCCACTGCTGTCGATTTCGCCGCTTCCTCCCCGCCGGACAATACGGCATTGACCATACTAAGAGCCGCCGCCTCATCAAACCCGGTACGAATTAACTCCTCTAGTAATTCTATTATTTCCTCACTTTCCTCATTTGCCGTTTCTCCAGAACCCATTCCGTCTACAATTCCCATTAGATAACGTCCCTCAGCCAAATCGACACAGCTAAAATTATCTCCAGACACGGTTTCCCCCTCTTTGCTGGAAGAAGCCGTGCCCTGCAGTATCATAAAGTTTGTATCCTCCAAAAGAACAATCCAGGCAAAATCCCCGTTAATAATGGTTCTGCCGTCATTGGAAGGACAGAGACGTTTCTTAGCTACTCTTCCTGCTATCTGTGCCGCTTCCTTTGCAGTAAGAATACGTTTGTCCTCTGTCCGTACCAGCATTTTAATCCGCTTTCTTCCATTTGAAAGTGTCACAATACTTCCCTCTTTTATTTCCATCCTGTGCCGTTTATACTCCTGCCGAATTTGTTCCAATATGTCTCTTTCTTCCTGCTGTTCCTCACTTAGATAGCCGCACATGGATTCCAGCAGATTGGCTGTTTCATTTAACTGTACTGCTGCTGCATAGGAAAATTCACTCTCTCCCCGCAGCCTTCCAACACTTTCTGCAAGATGTTTTAGACTTCCAGCTATTTCTTCAATATAGTGCCGTTTTTTCTCCTCTTCTTCTCTTCGCTTTGAACTTATTTTAATTTGTTCATATGGCATACAGAACCGCCCAGGGATTAAAAGAAATACTGCTGTTCCTGCTAAAATACAGGCTTCTGTCTGTCCATTAAATAAAAAGGGAGCATATAGTGTACCTAAAAGATAACTGCATGTAACAAATCCTATAGCACTCCAAAGTTTTCCAAGAGACCGAAAAACACCTGCTATTACACCTAATACACAAAATATCCCAAGCATCCGAATTTCCCCGGTCCAAATCGTAGAGATTATGCCGCAGGCACAGCCTAGTGCTGCTCCAAATCCAATTCCATATCGATAGGCCATCCAAAGAATCATCAGATACATTGCAAATGGTCCTACCCATTCTGTAAATTCACCAGTACTGCGAAATGCATAGAGACAAACCGCAAATAAAATTCCTATCGCTGTCATTTCGTCATTCTGATAAGGATGTCCCTCCTGCCGTATTAAAACTCCATGTATCCCAATTTGAAAAATTCCGGTCAACGCAATAACCAGACCTCCTTCTAATGCTCCCATAAGCAGCAGCTCCTGTGCATTGCCCCCAATCAGTGCACCGCTTGCCTGTACCACAAAGACAGCTATTCCGGCAATACTTGCCCCGAAAAGCATATCTATCCTTTTTATCTGCCGATTTTCAAAAATCCGAACAATCACACTAATAATAAACAGTATTGTTATGTATTTTGCTGCCGCTAAAAAAGGCATAACCACTAACATTGTCACACTGATACTCCCCATCAGAAACCAGCGATCCTGCTGTTCCAAAAACATTGCTGCAAAAAAAGCAGCTACTACAGGATTGATCCCATTTGTTGTACAAAATACCGAACAAATCCCCAATATCTGCAGTAATAATCGTCTCCCCCACCTGCCGGCTATCAGCCTGTCTCGAACTTCCCATATCCAATTATTTTTCTTTTTTCCTGCCTGATTCGTCTTATTCATTTGCCCCTCCTTCTGTCTCTGCCTCACTATAAAACAAATCCTAATTCTATCCTCTATTACGACGCCGCAGGAAAACTATACCAGTTATACCATTCCCTTTTTTGTCATTCTAACTCCCTGATTTCAAAAAATCTGCTGACAAAAATAAGCACCGCTGCCATTCTTTATCGAATACAGGGTGCTCAGATGTTTTCAGATGTTCTTAACCAGAACTGACTACTTTGCCTTAAAAATAATCTCATCTTCATAAATCAGCCCCAATTTCTCTCTCGCTACTTCCTCAATATATTTCTTTGTTTTTACATACTTGCTATATTCCTGAAGCTCTTTTGTCCTCTCCTGTTCTGCCTGAATCTGTGCCACTAAAGATGCTTCTTTTGCAATGTAATCTTCATTTTTAATTTTAAGTTCTTCTCCTTTATAGGCAATTACAGCAAATAATGCCAACACCATAAAACTAATTGCCAAAATTCCAACTCTGCTGTTTTTCCGTCTTCTTTGTCTTCTTCTAGCCATGTATCTCACTCCTTTTTCTGCCCCTTCTTTCTTATTTCTGTTCTCTTTTTTGTCTCTTCTGCTTTTACCTTTATTTTTTTTCTTTCTATCTTATTCGCTCTTCCTACCTGCTCTACTTCTTTTGCTGTTTCTGTTCTTTTCTCACGATGCTTTTGTCGTTCTTTCTTCTTTCTCTTCTTTTTTTCTTGTTCTTTTAACTTTCTTTTTTTCTCCCACTCTTCCTCTTTTTTCTGCCGTTTCTGCCTTTGCTGTTCTTCTTGTTCTCTCTGTTTCTTCTGTTTTTCTTCCTGCCGCTCTTGTTTTTTTATTGTAGCCTTTTTTTGCTCTAATTTCAATTGCTTCACACAATTTTTTAAAATCTTCTGGAAAAATCCAATCACTTTTTTTACCATCTTCTCAAAAAATCGAACAGGAATTCGTAAAATCCGGCTAATAAAGGGAACTGTCCATTTACTGATAAAACGATTCATCAAAAGCATCACAAAAAAAGTTACTGCAATCGCAAACCAGCGAATCACTCCGTTATCCTGCTGATAGAACAGCCGAAACGTCCCAATTGCTGCAAAACTCCAATATAAAATATCTTCGATTGATACCCATACACTGCCCCTTCTCCACACTCGCCGTTCAATCCGCAGCAGATCATAAATCAGCATTAAAAACAGCCCCCAGAGAACACAGGAAAGTACATAATCCAATTCCCAGTAAATCATTTCTCCCATTTAACGAAATAATCTTTTAACCAAAGATTCTCCCTTCTTTGCAAAATCACTTACTTCGGAATAGGCAAGGCTGTCCACAATCCCTTCTACATCCACTTCGCCCCTTTCCACATTCAGCCGGTTTACATGAAGATCCTTCCCCTTTATCTGAAGCATCCCCATATCCGTCTCCAATAGCACTTCATTCATATCAAATGATATAACATCCTTCACTCCAGTAATCTGAGCCGTCTTTCTCTGATTTACAATCAGCTTATGTAAAGAACGTGCTGCCATTTTTTCTTCCATACATCATTCACCCCTGTTCTTAATTGCAGCTTCCAAACACTCACTAGCTGGACAGGTTTCCTATGTCATTTCAATATATTACCCCTTTTTCGCTTTTAGAACTCCAAATCTCTTATTCATCTTATATTATTGTTTTTTCACCCGAAATAATATATATTCATACTATTCTAAGAACATAAAATCGTCTATGCTTTCCGTTTGTATATCGATATATTCCCTATCATCAATAAATTCACTGCCGCCTGTTTTAAACGCTAACCATATATAATAGGGGGCGTTTACGTATTTCCGCCACCAAACAATAATTCTCCTTCTAACCTTCTTTTCTAAAGATACCGATAAAGCTCCTTCGCCTCCTCCTTCCGAGTAGTCTCCTGTACATCCACTACCTCTACCCGTACATTCCGAGTTCCAAACTGTATCTCAATCCGATCCCCAACTTTCACATCCTGAGAAGCCTTTGCCACTTTTTCATTTACCAAAACCCGTCCCGCATCACAAGCCTCATTTGCAATTGTCCTCCGCTTAATCAAACGTGATACCTTTAAAAATTTATCTAATCTCATCCTTATCTTTCCTCCCAATCTACAAAAAAAGACGGCACCCGTGCAGGATTTATTTACGGGACCGTCTCAACGTTTATTACCTAATCGTAATCTAGTTCAATGCATCCTTTAATGCCTTACCAGCCTTGAACTTTGGAGCCTTAGAAGCTGCAATTGTAATCGTTTCCTTTGTCTGAGGATTTCTACCTGTTCTTTCTGCCCTTTCAGAAACTTCAAATGTACCGAAACCTACTAACTGAACCTTCTCACCTTTCTTTAACTCTTCTGTAACAACATCAACAAATGCCTTCAACGCTTTCTCTGCATCCTTTTTGGATAAATCTGCACTTTCAGCCATAGCTGCGATAAGTTCTGTCTTGTTCATGGATTAACTCCTCCTATCAATATGTTTACTTCATAAATTGCGAGGTTTTATTTCCGCTTTCCCGGCACCTCGGAACCCTCATGTTTATTTATAAACTCTCTTATCCCATTTGTCAAGGAAAATCATACAGATTCTTACAAAATATGCTGTATTTACCGGGTTCTCTGCTTTCTCTCTCTTCCTTTTTCCAAAAGAAAGCCAGACTTTTACAGACTTTACAGTAAATTTTTTATTTTAGAATTAAATTTCAAGACAGATCCCATTTCCTTTTTCAGCAGCATAGGCTGTCCATACAGACTTTTTTCCTCTAACTTTCCATCTGACGTCCTAAAAATCCAGCCGCCACACTAACCAATTTCATCTCCGTATCTCCCATTACTCCTCTTCTTTCCTTATCTAACAAGATAACCGTCCCAATCACATCTCCCTCACAGATAATCGGATAAATAACCTGAGACAAATATTCTTCCTTTTGATTTTGAATCACAGGAATATTATTTCTCCCATCCTTAGAAGACAAAAAGTTCTCTCTTTCCTGCATCATATTTTCTAGAGGCTTGCTAATAGCATTTTCCAACAATTCCTTCTTTGCTGTCCCTGTAGCCGCAATCACCTGATCCCGGTCAGTAATACATACCGTAAGTCCCGTTGTCTGAGACAAACTCTCCGCATATTGCTTTGCAAATAAACTCAACTCACCTATTGGAGAATACTTTTTTAAAATAATCTCTCCCTCCCGATCCGTAAAAATCTCAAGCGGGTCTGATTCTCGAATTCGCAGTGTTCGTCTAATTTCTTTTGGAATTACAATTCTTCCCAAATCATCAATCCTTCTTACAATACCTGTTGCTTTCATAAAATTAAAATCCTCCATTTTCTTATCTTCTTACGTTTCACAATTCTTTGTGTTTTATCTATTTTCATTTGATTATGAAGTTATTATCTGTAAATAATGGGGATTTATACATTCTAAAGATCAAATTCACCTTTCTGCTACTCAAAATGTGGACAAATATATCCATACCGAGATGTTGAAAGTCTTCGTAGACTTTTCTTGCTGCTTCACTGTGCATGCTTTCATTAAATTACAACTACTCACAAGTTCTTGTACACTCCACAGCCATAAATTCCCGACTAGCCATCGGTACATCCTTACAAATGCCTGTTTATGCTATTTTGTAAGTAAACGCATCTCTTAAATTAAGACTCGCATTGAAATCTCTATCAGCATGATAGCCACATTTACAGATATATTCTCTATCAGAAAGTTTTAAATCTTTCTTTATACATCCACATTCATGACAAATTTTGCTTGAAGGATACCACCTATCCACAATCCTTACTTCGATTCCCCATTCTCTGCTTTTTGCTTCCAGCTTTACTCGAAACTCGTAAAATTTCTGTGATGCGACTGCTTTCGAAAGATGCCTGTTCCTCATCATTCCCTTTATGTTTAAATCTTCCATTGTGATATAAGACGGCTTGGCTTTTACTATCTCGTTCACACATTGGTTGATATAATCCGTTCGAATCTGATCGATTCTCTGATGAAGTTTTTGTACCTTTAAGACTTGCTTTTGGATATTCTGTCCAGAAACATGCTGTTCCCTATAGCTCTCTCCTTTCTTTTTATTGTATTTCTTTGATTCTTCGTATTTCCTCGAAAGACAACACTGTTCTCTTTTTAATTGTTTTTCTAATTTCTTTAACTTTGCTGTTTTATTAATATTCCTTTTTATGGTATGATTGCTCATTACTGCAAATTCTTTTACACCAAGGTCTATCCCTATCCCACCATCCTTTAACTGTGGTTTTTCTCTATCTGGCATATCGATCAGAACCGATACGTAATATCTGCCTGCTTTACAGGAAACCGTTCCACTTTTTATCCGATACCCTTGTTTTGAAGTTGGAAGATACCCTTTTTCTTTTAATTTAACCCATCCAAGTGTTGGTATTTTTATCCTATGTCTTTCACATGGAATCACGGTTTTTGCATCTGTTTTAACAAAATACATTTTTACATCGGACTGATTCTTTTTCTTAAATCTTGGAAATCCTGCTTTTTTATAAATAAAATTTTTAAATGCCTTTTCTGCGTTCATCATGCTTTGTTTGACAGATTTTGAACTGACTTCTTTTATCCATATCGATTCTGGGTTCTCTTTTAGATAAACATGATTCAGCCATTTTTGAAAGTCCATTCCAGAAACAAATTTCTTTTCGGATTCGTAAATTTCTTTGTTATGAGCAATATAAAAATTATATACAAATCTACAAGTCCCTATTGTCTTCTGGATCTGTTGTATCTGTTCTAGGGTTGGATTCAGTTCCGTTTTGTAACTTCTTAGCAAGTTCCTCATCCTCCTTAATCTGATTTTTATACTTTCTTAGTCCATATAATCTACAACTAAATCCATGTAAAATGGATAGAATGTCCTGGACTAATTCCTCATCAGGAGAAAGTGTTTCATTCTTTACAATGATTATTTTTGTATGGAATTTTTCACAAAATCTTTCAAACCAATCCTACCCAAAGCGAATCCATCTGTCTTTGCTTAAAATAAGGATGGTTTTTATTTTATGTTCCATAACCTCCTCCAATAGTTTATTCCACTTTTTTCGGTTGTAATTTATTCCACTCCCAAACTCCTCCATACATTGGTTTACAAGAATCCCTTTTGCATTACAGAACGGTTTTAAAAACTCGGTCTGGTTCCTAAAATCATCTTTTTGATTTCTTGTTGAAACTCTTGCATAAATAACAACATCTCTTATATCCTCTTTTGTTTGTATGCCTTTGAATTGCAGATACTGGTCATAAGTGTACTATCTTCGGTCAGTAGGCGTGCGGTTTGCTTTTCATATACCGTCCCTATCCCAGCGTTGCAGTGTCTTAACAGACACACCTAATAATTCAGCAAATTCTTTTGGCTTGTAATTTGTGATAGTTGATGGATTCATAAAAATCCCTTTCCATATAAGTACATTATATCACAATTAAACCTATTTATCTATATTTTCATTAACTTAACATTTCCTCCTTCTTCTCAACACCTTAACAAAACAACTTTTTAAAAATAATACGATTCAAACAAAAAATCCACCCCCCAAAAACTAAAAACCAAAACACAAGGAAAACACAGGAAAACCCAAGGAAAACACAAACAAAAAAAAGAAGAAAAGAAAAAGTAAAAGTAAATTAAAACAAAATACAGCCAGAGTACGTCAGGAGCACGCTGTGACTTCGGAGGAAAGTTAGAAGCTCTTAGACTTCTGTCAATCCACTAGGATTTTTTGCCATTCTCGAATGGCAAAAAAAGGGGTGTGTTTAGCCCGTTGCACGGGCGAATTGCACCCCGGTCCGTCCGGTTGGAAACACATAAATCCAGAAGTCTTAGAGCTTCTTACTTTCCAGAGAGCGGAACAGCGTGTCCCTGACGCACTCTGGCATCCTCTCCGACCCCCTAAGGAATCGTAGCCCCATCCACTGAAAGGATCTCTCCCGTTACATACCCTGCCATATCACTTGCCAAGAACAAAAATGCATCTGCCACTTCATCTGGTTCTCCCACTCTATTTAAAGGAATCCCCGCAGAAATCCGCTTTACCATCTCCTCTGGAAGTGCTGCCACCATATCTGTCCGAGTCACGCCAGGAGCCACTGCATTTACACGAATCTGATCCTTTCCCAGCTCTCTCGCCAAAGAAATCGTCAAACCATTCACTGCAAATTTCGAAGTAGGATACCCGCACCCAGCAGCCTGTCCACGAATACTCACTACCGAACTGGTATTTACAATCGATCCGCCTCCCTGCTCCTTCATATAAGGTACCACTGCCCGAATAAAATAAAAGACCGCATTTACATTCAAATCCATAATCTTAGCAAAATCTTCCGGCTTATACTCATAGATCGATTCCCTAGCCGAAATCCCTGCATTATTTACTAAAATATCAATCTTTCCAAATTTTTCTTTTACCTCACCTGCTGCCTTTTCTACTGCAGCATAATCCGTCAGTTCCGGCCACATCCCTATTACCGGATATTCCGAATTCTCTTCCCTTAAAATTCCCAATGCCTTCTCCACTGATTCCTGTCTCGAACCGCACAACGCCACCTTTGCTCCAGCATTTAAAAACTTTCTTACAATCGAAAGCCCAATTCCCCTGGTTCCTCCTGTTACAATTGCTACTTTTCCTTCCAGCATCTGTTTTGTGTCCATATCTTCTTTCTCCTTTCCAAACATAACTACCTCTATTATAACGTATTTCCCTTTAATTGCAAATCAAATTATTCCGTTCCCTCCCTCGGGATGAAAAAACCGATACACCTGTTCTGCTGCCTTTTCATTCATTGACTCTATATCTTTTAATTCCTCCACCGTAGCCGACCGAATACTTTCTATATCCTGAAATCTCCGCATCAATGCCCTTCTTCTTACTGGTCCGATTCCTTCAATATCATCCAAAATCGAATGAACCTGTCCCTTCGCCCGCAGGCTTCGATGATACTCTATTGCAAACCGATGGGCTTCATCTTGAATCCGGGTAATCAGCCGAAACCCTTCCGAAGACTTCTCAATAGGAATCTCTACATTTTGAAAATAAAGTCCTCTTGTTCGGTGATTCTCATCCTTTACCATTCCGCATACCGGAATCTTTAATTGAAGCTGTTCCAACACGGCAAGGCAGACATTGACCTGCCCCCGTCCTCCATCCATCATAATTAAATCTGGAAATCTTGTAAAATTTCCAACTCCCTCTTTCTCTTCCTGAAGTTCAGAAAGTCCATGTACAAACCGCCTGATAAGTACTTCCCTCATACTGGCATAATCATCCGATCCAACTACCGTCTTAATTCGAAATTTTCGATAATCACTTCGCTTTGGCTTCCCATCCTCATAGACAACCATCGAGCCGACCGATTCAAATCCATTGGTATTTGAGATATCAAATGCCTCTATTCGAGCAATTCCTTTCACCCCAAGCCACTCCTCTATCTGCTGTACGGCTCCCCGTGTCCGCAGTTCTTCCCGCTTGATCTTTTCTTTATCCTGTTCCAATACCATCCGTGCATTTCGGGCTGCCAGATCCACCAGTTTTTCCTTCTGTCCCTTTTTTGGAACACGAATATAGACCTTCTGTCCCCGTCTCTTGCTCAGCCACTCCGTTAAAATCTCGGCTTCTTCCACTTCCTCCTGAAGCATCAATTCCCTTGGAATAAAAGGAGTTCCGGCATAGTACTGTTTCAGAAAGCTGGTCATAATCTGTTCCCGACTCTCCTGAGGAGCTACCGTCAAATGAAAATGTTCCCGTCCAATCAGCTTTCCGCCCCGAATAAAAAATACCTGAACTACCGCATCCGCCTCCTCCTGGGCAAATGCAATTACATCCCGATCTTCCATTTCACTGCTGGTTATCTTCTGCTTCTGTGCAATCTGCTTTACACTTTCTAACAGATCCCGATACTCTTTTGCCTCTTCATATGCCATTGCCTCAGATGCCGCCTGCATCTTTTTCTCTAATTCCTCTGTAATCTCTCCATAATTTCCATTTAAAAAATCCAATGCCTTCTGAATCGATTTCTGATAATCCGCTGCTTCTATCTGTCCCTGACAGGGAGCATTGCACTGTTTCATATGATAATTTAAGCAGGGACGTGCCTTCCCTGCCTCTTTCGGAAGCACTCGATTACAGGTACGAATCTTATAAAGCTTGCGGAGCAGCTCTAAGATATCCTTTACTGCTCCGCCGTTAGTATAAGGTCCAAAATACCTGCACTTATCCTTTTTCATCTCCCGTGCAAAAAGAATTCGTGGAAACGCTTCATTTACGGTTACTTTAATATAAGGATAAGCTTTGTCATCCTTTAACATGGTATTATAGCGGGGCTGATACTCCTTAATTAAATTACATTCCAACACCAGTGCTTCTAATTCGGAATCCGTAATAATATATTCAAAATGATGAATCCTTGAAACCATCTGTTCAATCTTTGCTGTCTTATTCCGGCTGCTTTGAAAATACTGCCGCACCCGATTTTTTAAACTAATCGCCTTTCCTACATAGATAATCTCGTCTTTTTCATCATGCATCAGATAGACCCCTGGCTCTTTAGGAAGTTTTTTTAATTCTTCCTGTATATCAAATTCCTTTTCCTCCATTTTCTATTTCCTCTTTTTACCAGACAGCATCCAACGAATTTTGCTTCTCTTCAACCGACCCAACCTCTTCCTCTTCTTCTCCACGCACTTTTCGGAAAATTTTCATAAATTCTTTTCCGGTAATTGTTTCTTTTTCAAATAGATATTCTGCAATTTTATCTAACACTTCCCGGTTTTCTGAAAGCATCTCTTTTGCCTTTTCATAGGAACTTTTTAAAATCAGCATAATCTCTTTATCAATCTCTGTAGCAGTCGCATCTCCGCAGTTTGTCACTGTCCGTCCATCTAAATATTGATTTTCCACACTTTCTAAACTCATCAATCCAAATTTCTCTGACATTCCATACTGTGTAATCATTGCTCTTGCTATCTTAGTCGCTTTTTCAATATCATTCGAAGCTCCGGTTGTAATTGTACCAAATACAATCTCTTCTGAAGCACGTCCGGCAAGCAGCGTAATCAGCCTTGCCTGCAGTTCGTCCCGTGTCATCAAATACTTTTCTTCCTCTGGAACCTGCATGACATACCCAAGGGAACCCATTGTCCGAGGCACAATCGTAATCTTCTGCACAGGTTCAGCATCTTTTTGCAGTGCTGTAGCAAGTGCATGTCCCACCTCATGATAGGCAACGGTCTTTTTCTCCTGCATCCCAAGAATCCGGTCTTTTTTCTCTTTTCCTGCAATTACCACTTCTACCGATTCAAATAAGTCTGCCTGCGATACTGCCGTTCTTCCCTGTTTTACGGCAAGAATTGCTGCCTCATTAATCATATTTGCCAAATCCGATCCCACTGCCCCAGAAGTTGCCATTGCAATTTCATCCAAATCCACCGTCTCATCTAAAGCAACGGTCTTAGCGTGAACCCGCAGTACATCCTTTCGTCCTCTTAAATCAGGCTTATCTACAATAATTCGGCGGTCAAACCGTCCCGGACGCAGCAAAGCCTTATCCAAAATCTCTGGACGATTCGTAGCAGCAAGCAGAAAGATTCCTTTTGAAGTATCAAATCCGTCCATCTCCGCCAACAACTGATTTAAGGTCTGCTCCCGCTCATCATTTCCGCCATAGCGGGTATCTCGGGTTTTTCCAATCGCATCAATCTCATCAATAAAAATAATACAAGGTGCATTGCCCTGTGCCTGTTTAAACAAATCCCGCACACGGGAAGCTCCTACACCGACAAACATTTCTACAAAATCCGATCCGGCAAGTGAAAAAAACGGAACTTTTGCCTCCCCTGCTACTGCTTTTGCAAGCAAGGTTTTTCCAGTGCCGGGAGGTCCGACCAAAAGTGCTCCCTTTGGCAGTTTTGCTCCGATTTTTACATACTTCTGCGGATTGTGAAGAAAGTCTACAATTTCCGTCAAAGACTCTTTTGCCTCGTCCTGTCCTGCCACATCTTTAAAAGTTACACCCGTCTCCTTCTGTACATAGACTTTTGCATTGCTCTTTCCTACGCCCATCATTCCTCCGCCACGGGAAGCTCTTCGCATAATTAGTCCCAATACCATATACATCAATAAAATCGGAAGTACCCATACCATAATAAAATCTAAAATCACTGAGCTGGACTTTGCTACAGGTGCACTGTAATCCACACCCGCTGCCTCACATCTGGCACTAATCGTTGTAATATCCTCTGCAATTCCGGTATAATAAGATAACTGCATCATATTGCTAAGCTGTGCCTTTGGAACCGCTACAATGCGATCCGACTGAATCTGAACCGAAGCAATCGAACCTTCCTCCAGCTTTTCTAAAAACTCATTATAGGTAATTTCTTTTGTCGTGCTGCTTGCCATCCAGTTTGACATAAAGCTAATCAGCATGACCATAATGAGTCCGGATATAATCAGAATAATAATGGTCTGCGTATTCTTCGGCATCTTCCCGTCATTTCCGCCATTTCCATTCTGATTTCCATTGTTGTTAAAATTATCCATAAACTCTCCTTATCCTCCGCTATAGGGTTTTATAAGCTAAAAATACCTTGCCATACTTTTAAAAAATAATTCTGCCATTTTCAATTATAGAGTTAGTCTGTCCATAAATCAATAATGCAATTATTAAAAATTTCTTTCTTATTTATAATTTACAAAAAGTCCTATTTTTAACCTATTAAAGAAGTAACAGAGCAGATTCCGAATTTCCTTTGACCCGACTCCATAAAAGAACAGCAGGTATTTCCCTGTTTTTATAAAATTTACAAAAGAAATCGCATCTATTTTTTCTCCAATAGATGCGGATTTTCTTACTTTCTATTTCTTCTCATATGCAATCGCAGCACTAATAAATCCCCTAAATAAAGGGTGAGGACGATTTGGACGGGACTTTAATTCCGGGTGTCCTTGTGTCCCGATAAACCAAGGATGACTTGGCAGCTCTATCATCTCAATAATTCTTCCGTCAGGAGAAATCCCAGCCAATTTCATTCCTTTTTCCGTCAGTATATTCCGAAAATCGTTGTTGACTTCATAGCGATGCCGATGCCGCTCATAGATTAATTCTTCCCCATATAATTCATATGCCTTTGACGTCTTGTCCAGTACGCAGGGATATGCTCCCAACCGAAGCGTTCCCCCAATATCCTCTACTCCGTCCTGTTCCGGCATCAGATGGATAACCGGATGGGTTGTAAGAGGATTTAATTCTACGCTATGTGCATCTGCATAACCGATTACATTTCTGGCAAACTCAACAATGGAAAGCTGCATCCCAAGACAAAGCCCTAAAAACGGAACCTGATGGGTTCTGGCATAGCGAATCGCTGCAATCTTTCCCTCAATTCCTCTGTCTCCAAAACCTCCTGGAACTAAAATTCCCTTTACATCTCCTAATACTTCTTCTGCATTTGCTTCTGTCAGCAGCTCCGAATCTACCCACTTTATCTCTACACTGGCAGAATTCGCTACTCCTCCATGTTTTAATGCCTCTACTACACTGATATAGGCATCATGAAGCTGAATATATTTTCCGACCAAAGCAATCGGCACTGTTCGAACCGGATTTTTCCACGCTGTTACCATCGATTCCCAGTCTTCCAGATTGGGAAGAGGACACTCTAGCTGCAGACATTCACATGCTACCTCTGCCAGATGTTCTTTTTCCATCGCAAGAGGAGCCTCATATAAGATCTCTACATCTAAGTTCTGCAGTACATGATTGCTTGGCACATTACAGAATAATGCAATTTTATCTTTAATCGCCTGCTCCATCGGATGTTCCGAACGACAGACAATAATATCCGGCTGAATTCCGATTCCCTGCAGTTCCTTTACACTTGCCTGAGTCGGTTTCGTCTTCATCTCCCCGGAAGACTTTAAGTAAGGAATCAGTGTAACATGGATTAAAATTGCATTTTCTCGTCCTACTTCCTGCTGAAACTGACGAATCGATTCCAAAAACGGAAGGCTTTCAATATCTCCTACGGTTCCCCCTACCTCAATAATAGCAATTTTCATCTTTTCTGTTTTGTAATCCCGATGAAACCGGCTTTTAATCTCATTTGTAATATGGGGAATCACCTGTACTGTACTACCTCCAAAATCTCCTCGTCTCTCCTTATTCAAAACAGACCAGTAAATTTTACCAGTTGTAACATTAGAATTCTTTGTTAAGCTTTCATCAATAAATCTCTCATAATGCCCCAAATCCAAATCCGTCTCTGCTCCGTCATCTGTTACAAATACTTCTCCATGTTGTATCGGATTCATAGTTCCCGGATCAATATTAATATAGGGATCAAACTTCTGCATCGTTACAGAATATCCCCGAGCCTTTAACAGCCGCCCTAAGGAAGCCGCCGTAATTCCCTTTCCCAAACCCGAAACGACACCACCGGTTACAAATACATATTTTACTGGCATGTTCTTATCCTCCTGTTATACCAATACATAGAATCTATCCAAATGGAAATGTAAAAACGACTTTCATCATTTTTCATATGTCAACTACCCATCACCCAAAGGTGATGGGCTTGTAACTGCCCAGTCGTAGTAACGGCTTGCACCTCCGACCTTTTATCCCCAATAAGTATTACTACCTAAAGTGGCGTTACATCATAGGATGGTTGACAACACCCTTTACAGTAGAGTTTACTCAACTGTAACTGTACTAGGTACTTGACTTTCCTCAAGAAAGTTAATTCCCATACGGTACAGGTTCATAGCTCCAATACGGTCATCATTCGATTTATATCCACAATTCTTACAAGTAAACAGATGTATTTTCTTATTACGGTTAGATTTTTCAACATGTCCACATATAGGGCAACACTGACTTGTATAAGCAGGATTAACCTTAATTACAGTAGACTGTTTTTGTTTCGCCTTATAGATAAGTTTCTGTTCAAAGTCATAAAAAGACCATGATACTGATACATAGCGTTCTTTCGTTTTGACACGCTCAGTGACATTTCTAATACCAGACAAGTCTTCAAGAACGAATAATGTATGCTTCGGATTTTTCTCCACGAGTGCCTTTGATACACAATGATTCACATCTTGCATCCAACGGTTTTCTCGTGAACCAATGGCTTTTATTCTTCGTCTTGCAGATGGTGTCTGACGCATTTGAAGCTCTTTCCGAAGTTTGGCATAACCAGCTCTTTTTTGTTTGATGGACTTTCCACTAACAAATTCTGACTTATGTTTACTGTCATAAGTAGTAACAACAAAGTTAATACCTCTGTCAATACCAACAACATTACATATATCAGAAACATTACTTTCTTCTACTTCATAAGTTATTGGTATATGCAAAAAATACTTGCCATGCCTATTGACCAGTTTTGCGGTGCCAAACTTATATCTATCATGGTTGAAATATTTCGACATACCTTTGGAGAAATATGAAAGTTTCACACGACCCATTAAAGTATTCACTGAAAAATAGTTTTGTACTAAAGAGTAATCTCTGTTCCATACAAGGTCATACTGTGATTTCTTAAAAGATGGTTTTATCCATTCTTTTTGGTTTTCAAGAATTGTTTTATATCTTGCAATAACAGTCTTAAATACAGACTGAGCCATTTGAGATTTAAGACCAAATTTCTCACGCAAGATAGAATATAGAACCTTATTAAGAGAAAACTGCTTTAAGTCGTGTGTGCGAAATACATAATCGGAAACATAGTTACAAGCATCCGTATATATAGACATTGTTCTATTAAGCAATTTTTTACCCTCTGATGTAGCAGATATTTGTATTTTTGCTGTAATTGTTATCTGTTCCATATATGTACTCCTTTCATTGATATTTCACTGAATATATTATATAATAGTAATTAGTGAAAATCAATAGAGAGGTGAATTATGGACAATGGATATAATCGTCATAATAGACGCAAGTATAGTCTTAAAATACATATCGTATTAGTTGCAAAATATCAAAAACAATTGCTTATAGGTGCTATTGACGCAAACGTAAAACAAAGGATTTTCGATATATGTAGTTTTAACGGATGGGATATCATTGCTATGGAAACGGACAAAGACTACATACATTTTTTAACCTCATCAAGGAAGTCCCCCGCTTCTAAGCCGCCAAGGCGAAAGCG
>CAJUEI010000068.1 GCA_910585255.1 uncultured Lachnospiraceae bacterium | reverse complement strand
AGCGAGAGCAGGCGAGGCAGGAAAAGGTTTTGCAGTGGTAGCAGAAGAAGTAAGAAGCCTTGCGGCAAAAAGTGCAGCAGCAGCAGCAGAGACAGCAGAGTTAATTGAAGATTCTATTAGTAAAGTAGGAACTGGTACAAAGATTGCAGATGATACAGCAAAGGCATTAGAAGCAATTACAAAAGTAGTACAAAGAAGTGAAGTAATTATCAATGGAATTGCAGAATCTTCGAATTATCAGGCAACTGCAGTGGCACAGATTGAACAGGCAATTTCACAGGTTTCACAGGTTGTACAGACCAATTCAGCTACCAGTCAGCAGTGTGCAGCAGCAAGTGAAGAATTGTCAAATCAGGCTTCTCGAATGAGAGAGATGCTTTCCATTTATCAGTTAGGGGCTGCCAATTCGATGTCTTCTTTTAAGAGTGCACCGATGTATTCTTCCTCCTTATCCAATATGAATGAACAAGTAATTTCTCTTGGAGATGGATTTGGGAAATATTAAACAATAGGCGGATTAAGGCATGGGGATGTATCAAGGTATATTTCTATGTCTTAATTTATGAAAAAAAAATAGTAGGAGGTTTTAAAAATGGATGTATTAGAAGAATTAAAAGAATTGGGAGTCGATATTGAGGATGGATTAAAACGATTAAACAAAAATGAGGCATTATATAAGAGATTGTTAGGTACATTTGTAAAAACAATGAAAGCAAAAACAATTGCACCAGATTTTGACGCAGGCAATTGTACAGAAGCCATTGAAATTGCACATGCAATTAAAGGAACAGCAGGGAATTTGTCAATTACACCAGTTTATGAGGCATATTCAGAGATTGTAAATTTGCTTCGAACGGGACAGCCAGAAAAGGCAAGAGAAATTTTAATAGAAATTATACCAACTCAGAATAAAATTATTCAATGTATTGAAAAACATAGTGCATAGAGTATACAACAAAACTCTTGAAGCGATGGAGAACGAAAATGGATAAAAAGGTAATCAATTTTTTTGCACGCAGTGTAATTAGTGTTATTATTATATGTATAGCAGTATTTGTTTGTCTGACCATCTTTATGGGAAGTAAAACGGAAGAATCTATTCAAGAAGTGAGTAATACTTATATGGCTGAAGTAAACCAGCAAATTCAACAGAAGTTTCGGTCAATTATTGGTTTGCGTTTGGAACAGTTAGAGGGAATTATTAAACGTACACCACCAGACGAAATAGAATATGGAAAAGAGTTATTGGAGGAATTGCAGTTAAGTGCAGAGATTCGAAATTTTATCTATCTAGGACTTATGACAGAGGATGGAGCGGTTGAAGTTATCTATGGAGAAAACATCGAAATTTTTGAGATGGATGAGGCATTAGCTTCTTTAAAAATGGATGGCAATCTGGTGACACAGGGACAGGCAGGAAGGGAGAGAAAGATTCTAATTCTAGGAAAAGCAGTTACTTATCCTATGGCAGAGGGAAAGAACAGTGTTGCATTATTAGCGGGAGTAGATATGGAGTATCTAAATCAAAATCTTTTTCTAGATGAAAATAATGCGGTGGTATATTCCCATATTATTGATAAAAAAGGAAATTTTATTATTCGTAATGCGGATGCCTATCGGGGAAATTATTTTGATCGAATTGTAGATCGGTTTGAAAGGTTAAATGGAAAAGATGCAGATGAATATGCAGAAGAATTGTATTCTGCTATGGAGAAACGAGAAGTTTATTCCGCTGTTATTTCGATAGATGGTGAGCAGAGACGGCTCTATTGTTCACCGCTTGCAGAGAATTCTTCTTGGTATTTGGTTTCTGCCATGCCAAATAATATATTGCGGTATTCCATTAGCCGATTGGATCGATTACGTACCTTTATTATGTTTGGGTCAGCAGCTATTATTTTATGTACGATGTCCATTATCTTTATTTTGTACTATCGAATTTCACAACGACAAATGGCGGATTTGAACCAGGCAAGAGAAGAGGCGGTTCATGCAAATAAAGCAAAAAGTGAATTTCTCTCTAGTATGAGCCATGATATTCGTACACCAATGAATGCAATTATTGGTATGACAGAGATTGCACAGAGAAATCTGCATGATACGGTTCGAGTAGAGGATTGTCTGCGAAAAGTGCATTTATCTAGCAAACATTTACTAGGACTGATTAATGATGTGTTAGATATGTCAAAAATTGAAAGTGGGAAAATGGTATTGAATATGGTTCCGATGTCTTTGCGCAGTGCAATGGATGATATTGTTAATATTATGCAGCCTCAGGTAAAGGAAAAAAGTCAATATTTTGATATTTTTATACGACCGATGATTTCGGAAGAGGTTTACTGTGATGCAGTACGTTTAAATCAAGTATTGTTAAATCTTTTATCGAATGCAGTAAAGTTTACACCAGAGAATGGAAGAATTGATATTCATATGATGCAGGAACCATCAAAATTGGGAGAAGAGTATGTATGTACATATATTACTGTAGTAGATACTGGTATTGGAATGTCAGAAGAATTTCAGAAGAAAATTTTTGATACATTTTCTAGAGAAGAGACCGATCAGGTACGCCAAACTGTTGGAACAGGACTTGGTATGGCAATTACAAAAAGTATTGTAACAATGATGGGTGGAACCATTCAAGTAGAGAGTGAGCATGGAAAAGGAACGTCATTTCATGTGTCATTGGATCTAAAAAAGGCTGCCATGCATGAAGAGGATATGAAACTGCCAGAGTGGAATATTTTGGTTGTGGATGATAATGAAATGTTATGTTGTGGTGCAGTGGCAAATTTAGAAGAATTGGGTGTTCATGCAGATTATACATTGGATGGAAAAAAAGCAGTAGATATGATTGAAGAACGGCATAAACGAAACGATGATTATCATTTTGTTTTGATTGATTGGAAGATGCCGAATATGGATGGAATGGAAACGATACGTGAAATTCGTAATCGGGTTGGTTCAGATATTCCAGTATTTTTAATTTCTGCTTATGATTGGAGTGATATTGAAGAGGAAGCAAATGAAACTTCTATTGAAGGGTTTATCTCGAAACCATTATTTAAATCAACGTTGTATGAGCGATTAAAACAGTATACAGAAGGGTATACAAAGAAGACAGAAGAAAAAGAGGCAGAGATAGATTTTACCGGGAAACATATTCTTCTTGCAGAGGACATGGATATTAACTGGGAAGTAGCTTATGAAATTCTTTCTGCATTTGGATTGGAATTGCAGCGTGCAGAGAATGGAAAGGAGTGTGTGGAGAAATTCGAAGCCTCAAATGTTGGATTTTATGATGCCATTTTAATGGATATTCGGATGCCTGTTATGAATGGATATGAAGCAACACAGGCAATTCGAAGACTGGATCGGGCGGATCGGGATTTACCGATTATAGCTATGACGGCAGATGCATTTTCGGATGATGCACAACGGTGTTTAGAGTGCGGAATGAATTCGCATATTCCTAAGCCTCTTGATATACAGGAGTGTATGCGGGTTTTGCAGGAATATTTAGGGTAATAGTAAAAGGGGTTGCTGTAAAATATGGTAATTTTGCAGTATCCCCTTATTTTTTTATTTATTTTCGTATTTATCTAATTCTAATTTATTGAACACTAATGATTGTTCAAGAGGATTTAAGTCAAAGGAATTGTCTTGGTAGCCTTGCCGGATGATTTCGATATAGGAGGGAGATGGTTTTCCAGGTTTTTCGTTTTGATTCATAATATAGACCATGCCTTCTATAGCGGCTTCGCTGGTTTCTGCTAAGATGGATTCTTTGTGGTATAGGGCAGGATAGTTTTCGTAGAGATCGAGTGCTTTTTCATCGGAATCTTGGATTATCCAGATAAGGATTGGGATATAGGAGCCTTCTTTTTTTCGGATGGTTGCATAGGAATTAGTCGGTTCACCTCGGTAGATTAGCTCTTGATTTTGGAGGATTCCTTTTGCATAAGGGACTGCTGTTGGGCAGCGGGCAGACATTTGGGACAGGTTTAGGTTGCTTCCGTATGCTATATAGTATTTGTTCATACTTTTTTCTCCTTTTTATATTTGGTATAGATAGATTTTATCTTAATAAGATTTAGGGGTTCTGTCAATGGGGGAAAGGATAGAAGTTAAATAGGGAGGGTGAAAGAAGTGGGGGGATGTCAGCGGGGGACGCCAGAGCGGGGAAGTACTTTCTTCCTGCTGTTCCGCTCTCTAGAAAGTAAGAACGTCTAATGCCTCTGAATTTAGATGCATCCAACCGGACGGAACGGCACGCAATTCGCCTCTGCAGGAGGCTAAACACGTGCCTTTTTTTGTCATCAGAAGATGACAAAAAATCCTAGGGAATTGACAGAGGCATAAGACGTTCTAACTTTCCTCCGAAGTCACAGCAGAAAGAAAGTACTTCCCCGCTCTGGCTGTTTTTTGCTTTGTTTATATATAGAAAAAGATAGGGAGTAAATTTTTAGTGCGGATTTTTAACCTATCAAGGAAGCAGCGAAGCGGATTCGAATTTCTTTTGACTAAAAAATTGTAATTTTTTATACAATCATGTATAATAAAAAAGGTTAATGAAGACCAAGAGAAAGGAGTAGGGTATGGAGTATATTAAATTAATCGGTATTGTAATTATTTGTTTAGGTTTTGCGTTAAAACTGGATGTTTTAGCAACGGTTATTGCTGCCGGTATTGTGACAGGATTAGTTTCTGGATTGGATTTTGTAAGAATTTTGGAGATTCTGGGAGATTCTTTTGTAAGCAATCGCTTAATGTCTATTTTTTTAATTATGTTTCCGGTAATTGCGATTATTGAACGTTATGGGATGAAGGAGAGAGCTGCTTATCTGATTGGAAGGATTAAAAATGCATCAGGTGGAAAAGTACTTTCGATCTGGATAGTGGTTCGATCGATTGCTTCTGCATTGAATATACGAATTGGCGGACATGTACAATTTATTCGTCCGCTGATTCTTCCTATGACAGAGGCGGCTGCTAGAAAGTCTAAGGGAAGTGATTTGACAGAGGCAGAACAGGAAAGGGTAAAAGGACTTTCTGCTGCAACGGAGAATTTTGGAAACTTTTTTGCCCAGAACTGTTTTCCTACTTCAGCCAGTGTGGTTTTAATTCAATCTGGTATGGCTGTAGCAGGATATGATGTGGGATTGTCGGATATTGCATCTTCGGCAATTTATGTTATGATTATTTCTATTGTATTGACGATAATACAGGTGTATTTGTTTGATTTAAAAATTAAGAAAGGGGCGAAAAAGTAATGGCTAGTTTTTTAGGTGTATATTTGCCGGAATTGTTTTATGTTTTGTGCGGGCTGGTATGTTTTGATACGGCATTTCGTGCCAGAAAGAATAAGAGGGCAAAAGCGGGAACGATTTTATTTTGGACGCTGACAGGATTGATTTTTATGTTGGGAAAGCTGCTTCCTTCTGTTGTAACGGGCAGTATGTTGGTGATAATGGGATGTTTGACGGTAACAAAGCAGGTTTCTATGGGAGTATTTCAGGAAGCTACACCACAGTTTCGCAAGGCTTCTAGTGAAAGAATCGGATCGGTTATTTTTTTGCCGGCATTGACGGTTGGAGTCCTTTCTTTGGTATTGTCTTTTGTAAAATATAATGTGATAAAGGATGGAGTGGCAACGCCGACTTCTTTAAATGGTGCGATTATGACAGGAACAGCCTGTGTTGTTGCACTGATTCTTGCTTTTGCGATCTGCAGACCAAAGGTTTCAGAGACTAGAGAGGATACTTCTCGTCTGCTGATGCAGGTTGGGGCTTCTTGTCTGCTTCCTCAGTTATTGGGAGCTTTGGGAAGTGTCTTTTCAGAAGCGGGTGTGGGAGAGGTTATCTCAGGAATGATATCTTCTGTGGTACCAAGCGGAAATCGCTTGCTTGGGGTAATTGTATATGTCATAGGAATGGTAATCTTTACTATGATTATGGGAAATGCTTTTGCGGCATTTACGGTTATTACGGCTGGAATCGGTGTTCCTTTTGTAATTGCACAGGGAGGAAATCCGGCGATTATTGGAGTACTTGGTATGACGGCAGGTTACTGTGGAACATTAATGACACCTATGGCAGCAAATTTTAATATTGTGCCTTGTGCCGTATTGGAGACGAAGGATCAGAAGTGGGCGGTAATTAAGGCACAGCTTCCTATGGCTCTGATTATGATTGTAATACATGTTATTTTAATGATGGTATTAGGATTTTAGTAAAAAGAAAGGGGAAGAATATGAAGATATTAGTAACTGGATTTGATCCGTTTGGAGGAGAAACCATTAATCCTGCTATTGAATCGGTAAAACGATTGCCGGATGAGATTGCAGGTGCAAAGATTATTAAATTGGAAATACCGACCGTTTGTCATAAGTCGTTAATGGTAATTGATGAAGCAATTTCAGAACATAATCCTGATGTGGTGCTGTCGATTGGGCAGGCAGGAGGAAGAGCGGATATTACAGTAGAGCGTATTGGAATTAATGTAGATGACTGTCGAATCCCGGATAATGAAGGGAATCAGATTGTGGATGAACCAGTATTTCCAGACGGACCGGCGGCGTATTTTGTCAATATTCCGATTAAGGCAATGGTAAAGAAGATACAGGAGAGAAATATTCCAGTTTCCGTATCGAACAGTGCAGGAACGTTTGTCTGTAACCATGTTGCCTATGGAGTAAGGCATATTATTGAGACAAAGTACCCCGGAAAAAAGAGCGGATTTATTCATATTCCATTTTTGCCGCAGCAGGTAATTGAAAAGAAAAATATGCCTTCTATGGCATTGAATATGATTGTAGAAGGAATTACGGCTGCGGTAGAGGCCATTGTAGAAACTGAAGAAGATATTAAAATAACCGGGGGTACAACACATTAATCAGAAAAGGCAAACTAATTTAGGATAAAAATAAATAACCTGTCTGATAAAGTGAATTTGACACTAAGTATTAATGTCAAATTCACTTTTATATTGCTTGAAAAAACAGAGAAAAACTGGTTATAATAAGACTATCAAAGAGATTAATTGGCCAATGATACCTCAAACTGTATAAAAGTAAACAAATCAAAAAGGTGAGGTGTGAAATTAATGAAAGAAAAGGTACAGGTTTTCGGAAGAGCACTCAGCGGTATGGTAATGCCGAATATAGGAGCGTTTATTGCATGGGGACTTATTACAGCATTGTTTATTTCAACTGGGTGGTTTCCAAATGAGACCCTTGCAAAAATGGTAGATCCTATGTCAAAGTATTTGCTTCCCCTTCTTATTGCTTATACAGGAGGAAAAGTGGTCGGAGACCATCGGGGCGGTGTAATCGGTACGATTGTTACAATGGGAGTTATTGTAGGATCAGATATTCCTATGTTTATTGGTGCAATGATTATGGGACCGCTTTCTGCATGGATTTTAAAGAAATTTGATCATCTGATAGAAGGAAAAGTAAAAGCGGGATTTGAAATGCTGGTCAATAATTTTTCATTAGGAATTATCGGAGCAATCTTGGCATGTTTTGCAATGTTTGTAATTGCCCCGGTTGTAACTTCATTAAATTCTGTAATGGAGATGGGAGTTGGATTTTTTGTCAATCATGGCTTGCTTCCACTGGCTAGTATTTTTATTGAACCAGCAAAGGTATTGTTTTTAAATAATGCGATTAATCATGGGATTTTATCGCCGATGGGAATACAACAGGTAAATGAAGTAGGAAAGTCTATTTTTCTTTTATTAGAAGCGAATCCGGGACCAGGGCTTGGCATACTTTTGGCGTATTGTATTGCTGGAAAAGGAAGTGCAAAAACTTCCGCACCCGGAGCTGTAATTATTCATTTCTTTGGCGGAATCCATGAAATTTATTTTCCGTACATATTGATGAATCCATTGCTTTTGGCGGCTGTGATTGCAGGGGGAGCATCTGGAATTTTTATATTTAATTTATTTGGAGTTGGATTGACTGGAACAGCTTCACCGGGAAGTATTATTTCTATTCTGATGATGTGTGAGAAACATTCCTATTTGGGGCTGCTGCTTGGAGTATTGGTATCTGCAGTAGTTTCTGTGGTAATTGCATTGCCAATTTTAAAATTTGCAGGAAAAGATGTAAGTTTGGAAGAAGCAACTGCACAGAAAGATAGTATGAAGGCAGAGGCAAAAGGGATTGCTGATACGATAAAGAAAGATGGTACGATTAAAATTGCTTTTGCTTGTGATGCTGGAATGGGATCTAGTGCAATGGGAGCAACGGTATTAAAAAAGAAGGTAGAAAAGGCAGGAATTAAAGATGTTAGTATTATTCATACGCCAGTATCTTCGATTCCGGCGGATATCAATATTGTGGTGACACATCAGGAACTTGGAGAGCGTGCGGCACATAGTAATCCAAATGCAAAATTGATTCTGATTACAAATTTTTTGTCTGCACCGGAGTATGATAAGTTGATTTCTGACTTGCAGAAGATGGAGTAGTAATGGTGTAATGTTTTGGAGGTGTTGGGGGAGGGGACGCTAAAGTGGAGAAGCAATCCCTTCCCGCTGTTCCGCTCTCCAGAAAGTAAGAACGTCTAATGCTTCTGAATTTACACACATCCAACCGGACGGACCGGGGTGCAATTCGCCCGTGTAGCGGGCTAAACACACCCCTTTTTTTGCCATTCAAGAATGGCAAAAAATCCTAGAGGATCGACAGAAGCATAAGACGTTCTAACTTTCTTCCGAAGTCACAGCGGAAAGGGATTGCTTTTCCACTCTAGCTGTCTTTTCCTGCCTGTAGAGTTATAATTGCTTCATGCATCCATAGAGAAGCTTTTTTATAGATTTAGAAAGTTTTTGCTTCATGCATCCATAGAGAAATTTTTTTATAGATTTAGAAAGTTTTTGCTTCATGCATCCATAGAGAAACTTTTTTATAGATTTAGAAAGTTTTTGCTTCATGCATCCATAGAGAAACTTTTTTATAGATTTAGAAAGTTTTTGCTTCATGCATCCATAGAGAAGCTTTTTATAGATTTAGAAAGTTTTTGTTTCATATATTCATAGAGAAGCTTTTTTATAGATTTAGAAAGTTTTTGATTTATTATTCATAGAGAAGATATTTTATAGACTTAGAAAGTTTTGATTCATTATGTATAGAGGGGGTTTCTTTTATATATTTAGAATGGTTTTTATATACTTTTGATTTATATATTTATGGAGGAGAAGGATAAGAAACGTAAATTGTGGAGTAATACAGCCAGAGTGCATCAGAGGTACGCTGTGACTTCGGAGGAAGTTAGAAGCTCTTAGACTTCTGTCGATTCACTAGGATTTTTTGCCATTCTCGAATGGCAAAAAAAGGGGTGTGTTTAGCCCGCTGTACGGGCGAATTGCACCCCGGTCCGTCTGGTTGGATGCATGTAAGTTCAGAAGTCTTAGAGCTTCTTACTTCTCGGAGAGCGGAACAGCGTGCCCCTGATGCACTCTGGCGTCCTCTTTGGGGAATAGAAGGTAAATTTACACTATCTAGAAGATGCGAGAATAGTAGAAATAAAATGCTGCTTATGTTATAATAAGGTTGTTTAAAAAAGAAAGATAGTGTGTAGTATAGGTGGCAAAGAATGAGAAAATTTATATATAGATTTGGTCAATTTTATAGTAAAATTATGATTGATTCGATTGGCATATTTATTTTTGTGGGTATTTTATCTGTGGTTTTTGGAGATTACGGATGGATGCCGAATAGAAATATTTATGCCATTTCTCAGTTTGTTTATCAGGCTGTGATTCCGATTTTGATTGCTTATACAGCGGGAAATCAAAGACGAAATTTAGGAAGAAATGCGAATCAGCTCTATGCTGGAGGTGTTATTGCAGTGATGGCAACGGCAGGAATACTTCTGGCGGATGCGGCAAGCGGTATTTTATTTGCTATGTTATGCGGACCGCTGAGCGGTATGCTTTGGGAGAAAGTGTTAGAGCCTATTGTAGAAAGAGGAAAGAGCGGATTGGAGATGCTGATACGCAATATAGCGGTTGCATTGACGGGAAGTGTTATGGCGATTTTTTCATTTTATATTGCAGCTCCGATTTTGTCGGCAGTGGTGAGTGTACTCTCTGCAGGGATAAATTTTTTGATTGAGCAGCGGCTGATTTTTTTGCTTAGTGTGATTATCGAGCCGGCAAAAGTGTTGTTTTTAAATAATAGTATTAATCATGGGATTTTGCTTCCGCTTGGGATGCAGCAGGCAGAACAGACAGGGGAATCGCTTTTGTTTTTATTGGAGACAAATCCAGGACCAGGGCTTGGGATTTTACTGGCTCTTTATAGCTGTAAAAAGGAGAAAAGAAAGGAGTATTTTTCGTCTATATTTGTAGAGTTGGTCGGGGGAGTACATGAGATTTATTTTCCTATTGTTCTTTCGAATGTTTGGCTGATTTTTGCATTAATCGGAGGAGGGGCAGCAGGCAATTTTTGTTTTTCTGCTTTTCAGGCTGCAGCGACCGGGGCGATTTCTCCTGGAAGTATTTTGATTATTTTGTTGTTGAGTACAAAAAATCGGGTGGGGAGTGTGTTGTTAGGGATTTTGGTATCAGCCGCAGTATCGGCGGTACTGGCTGTGTTGATTTTAAGGGTGCAGATAAGATGGAAAAAGAGAACAGAAGGGCAGAAAGAGTTATTAAAAGAGCGGAATGATAGGACAGGGGAAGAGAAATGTGGTTTGTACATAAAAGATAGGGAAATAGTAAAGGGAACAGAACAGGAGACAGATGGGAAAATGGAGGAAAAGATGGTGCAGAAAATTGGTGTAATTTGTAATGCAGGAGTGGGATCAAGTGCGATTGGGGCGGCCTTATTTCGCAGAAAATTAAAGGAGATGGGAATAGCAGAGATAGAAGTTTCTGCCTATGCATCCGATCAGATTCCAGAAGATGTTAAGATTGTGATCTGCCAGAGGGATTTTAAAGAATTGGCAATGCAGAGGGTAAAAGCAGAGATCTATACGGTGGAAAATCTATTGGATCAGGCAGAGTATTTGATGATTTTAAAAGAAATCCAGGAGAGAGGCGGAGGAGAGGAATGGATCTGACACCACGGTTAAAACAGATTCTAATGATTATGTTGGAAGATGGGGGAGTGATTCCGGTAAAGGAACTGGCACAGCGGATTGGTGTCAGTAAACGGACAGTACAGCGGGAATTAGAGTATATTGGGAGTAGTTTAAGGCAGTATCGGATTACATTTGAGACAAAGACCGGAAGGGGTGTATGGATTGCAGGCAGTGAAGAGGATAAGCAGAAATTGCTGGCAGAGTTAAGACAGAAGGATAACTATGATGTGACTAATCGGGAAGAACGCCGCAAACGTTTGATTTTAGAGATATTGAAGAATAAGGGATTGAAAAAACTGTTTTATTATGCCAGTCAATTTCAGGTGAGTGAGGCAACGATTAGTACTGACTTAGAGGCGGTAGAAGGATGGTTAGGAGAACAGCATCTGATTGTGACAAGAAAACCGGGAAGCGGGATTGAAGTAAATGGGACGGAGAAAGATTATCGCAGGGCAATTCGGACATTTATTGAGGAAAATATTGATACACAGGTGATTCGGGAATCCTATGAGATGGAGGAGTCGGAAAAGGAAATTTCGGTAATTTACGGCAGCAGTATTGGGCAGATTTTAAATGAGACAATTTTAAAGAGGGTGGTAAACTGTCTGTCTGCAATAGAGGATAAGCGGATGCTGACACTGACGGATAGTTCTTATATGGGATTGGTGCTTCATATTTCTATTGCGATGAGCCGAATTTTAAAAAATGAGATTATGGAACAGAGGGAGAGTTGGTGCAGTCAGATAGCAGAGGATGAAGAGTATCTTCTGGCAAAAGAAATTGTAAAACGGTTAGAAGCAGAGTTTGCGTTGGAGATACCAGAAATTGAGATCGTGTATATTTGTCTTCATATTAAGGGGGCAAAACATCAGGGGATTGAATGGAATGGGCAGAAAACGATTGAGGTGGAGCGAAAGGAACTGCTGGATTTGATAAATGAAATGATTAATGCTTATGACAGTGAAAATGCATTTGCAATTAAACAGGATAATGAGTTTATACAAGGACTTTTGGCACATCTGCAGCCTACTTTTGTACGGCTTTTGTATGATATGAAAATTGCAAATCCTGTACTGGAGGATATAAAACAATCTTATCCAGATATTTTTGAACGCAGCAGGCGTGCGGCTGCTGTATTGGAAGAGTGGATGGGAAAGCCGATTCCAGAAACAGAAATCGGATTTTTGACGATTCATTTTGGAGCGGCACAGGTAAGGATGGAAGGAAAAAAGGAAAATATCCGAAGAGTAACAGTGGGAGTAGTATGTGCGAGTGGAATAGGAATTTCTAGACTGATGCTGACAAAGCTGGATAGGATATTTCGGGAACGGATACAGATGGAGACCTATGGGCAGAGTGATATTACACCCTATATAGCAGGAAAGATGGACTTTTTTGTCAGCAGTATTGCATTAAAATCGGCAGATGTGGATGTAGATATAGATGTGATACAAGTAAATCCTTTACTAAATAATGAGGATATTGAAAAAATCAGACAGAAGATCTTTTATTATGAACGGATTCCGAAAAAAGAACAGGAAGAGACACGATTTATGATGGAATTAGAACAGGTAAATATTTTGGCAATGCAGATTAAAACGATTCTGCGGTATATGGAGGTGTTTCGAGTAAGCAACGATTTGACATTTGAAGAGTTGGTAATTGCTGTTTCAGAGAAAATGTCTCCTTATCGGGATCAGCAGATGATGATTCAAGAGGATATTGAACGGAGAGAGAAACTGGGAAGTCAGATTTTTGCAGAGTTTGGATTTGGGCTTTTGCATACACGGACAAAGGGGGTTTTACGACCAAGCTTTAGTGTTTGTGTTACTAGGGATAGGGGTACTTTTTGCAATCCTTATTTTAAAGGAATACAGGTGGTGTTGGTTATGCTGCTTCCTGTGGATGAAAATATTCGGGTAAACAGTGAAATACTGGGGCATATCAGCAGTGTTTTAATTGAGGATTACACTTTTTTGGATACAGTTATTAAGGGGGAGAAGGAAGAAATACGGATGGGACTTTCGGAACATCTGCGGCTGTTTTTTAATCAGTATTTAAATCGAATATAGAGAGTATAGGAAAAAAGAGCTGTTGTATAACAGCTCTTTTGCTGTGTAAAGAGTCAAATCGGATATTCGCAATCCGCTTCGCTACTTGATGAGGTTAAAAAAATAAAATTGACGCTATTGGATGGTGCCAAACCCTATCTTCTTTGAATTGAAAAATAAGTGAAAGTGTAGTTATAATAAGACTATAGAAAATAAGAGAGAAAAAAAGAAAAGTGTTAAGAAATTGATTAAAAGATACCGCAGCGGAAAAAAGAAAAGAAATAATTAAAAGATTAAGGAGGATGCAAGATGTTTTTTCAGAAAAAGGCAAAAAAGGAAGAGAATAGTGAAAAGAAGTTAGAGCTTTTATATCCAGAAAATGTAAAGATTAACTGTAAGGCAGATAAGAAAGAAAATGTGATTCGTACAGTGGGACAGATGCTGGTAGATACCGGATATGTCAATCAGTCTTATGTGGATGCAATGGTAAAAAGAGAGGAAAGTTTTTCTACTTATATGGGAAATGAATTGGCTTTGCCGCATGGAGTAGAAGAGGCGAAAAAAGAGATTAAAGCTTCTGGAATAGCAGTGATGATTTTTCCAGATGGGACAGATTGGGATGGAGAACAGGTAAAGGCAGTAGTTGGAATTGCCGGTGTAGGAGAAGAACATCTGAAGATTTTGTCGGTGGTAGCAGAGCTTGCTTTAGAGGATGATTTTATGGAACGTTTGGTTTCAGCTGATGCACAGGAAGTTTATGAGATGCTAAAAGGAGGAGAAGTTGCATGATTGTTACAGTCACAATGAATCCAGCAATTGATAAGACGGTAGATATTGACCAGTTAGAGTGCGGGGGATTGAATCGAATTAAGCATGTGGAATTGGATGCCGGGGGGAAGGGAATTAATGTTTCAAAAACAATCCATGAGTTAGGGGGAAACAGTATTGCAACTGGTTTTATTGCTGGAAATACTGGAAAGGTGATTCAAAATGTAATGGAGGAGTGGCAGATCCAAAATGATTTTATTGAAGTCAGCGGAGAGACTCGAACCAATACAAAAGTTTTTGAAAAAAGCGGTGAATTAACAGAATTAAATGAACCAGGACCTGTTGTCAGTGAAGCAGATATCCAGGCACTTTTAGAAAAACTGGATGGATATGCAGCAGAGGGGACACTATTTGTACTGGCAGGAAGTGTACCAAGCGGAGTGGAAAAAGATATCTATGGAAAAATTATTGAGCGGGTGCACCGAAAGGGAGCGAAGGTTTTATTAGATGCGGATGGGGAGCTTTTTGCCAAGGCTTTGGAGGCAAAACCGGATATTATTAAGCCTAATCGGGTGGAATTAGAGCAGTATGCCGCTATGGATTATATTGCTTCGGAACAGGAATTGGTTCTGATCGCCGAGAAACTGATGAAAAAGGGAATTGGAATGGTTGCGGTTTCTATGGGAAAAAGAGGTGCAATCTTTTTGAAAGAAGAGTATCGGGTGAGATGTCAGGGATTAAAAGTAAAAGCTCATTCTACCGTGGGAGCAGGAGATGCAATGGTAGCGGGACTTTCTTATGCATGGGATCAGAAGATGTCGATGGAAGATACCGTTAAGATGTGTATGGCTGTTTCTGCTGGAGCGGTTACGACCATTGGAACAAAACCTCCGGCAAGAGAGGTTGTGGATTCTTTGATGGATCAGGTAGAAATAGAAAAAATAATATAGATAAAATAACGTAGGTAAAATAAGAGTGACAGAGATTAAAAGATAAGAAAGGATAGGTGCAAGTATGAAAACAAAGGCAGTCAGAATGTATGGAGAGAGAGATTTAAGGCTGGAAGAGTTTGAGTTGCCGAAGATTAAGGAAGATGAAATTTTGGTTAAGGTAATCAGCGATAGTATCTGTATGTCTACTTATAAATTGGTTGAGCAGGGAAAGAAGCATAAAAGGGCACCGCAGAATATCGATACCAATCCGATTATTATCGGGCACGAGTTTGCAGGAGTGATTGTAGAGGTAGGGGCAAAGTGGAAGGATCAGTTTCATCCGGGGCAGAAGTTTGCACAGCAGCCAGCATTGAATTACAAGGGAAGTTTAGCATCTCCGGGATATTCCTATGAGTTTTTTGGTGGTGCTTGTACATACTGCATTATTCCTCATGAGGTAATGGAGCTGGGATGTCTGATGAACTATGAGGGAGACAGTTTTTTTGAGGCTTCTCTTGGAGAGCCGATGAGTTGTATTATCGGCGGATATCATGCTAATTATCATACAAATAAGAGAAATTATGATCATGCGATGGGTACAAAGGAAAATGGAAATATTTTGATTATGGGCGGCTGCGGACCGATGGGACTTGGGGCAGTGAGCTATGGAATTCAATTTGAGAATCGCCCAAAGAGGATTGTGGTTACGGATGTCAGTGATGATCGGATTGCACGGGCAAAAGAGATGATCTCAGAGGAGCAGGCAAAGAAAAACGGGGTGGAACTGTTTTATGTAAATACGGCTAAGATGGAAAATCCGGTGGAAGAATTGATGGGAATAACAGAAGGACATGGATATGATGATGTATTTGTCTATGTACCGAACCGGCAAGTAGCAGAGATGGGAGATAAGCTGCTGGCATTTGATGGGTGTATGAATTTCTTTGCTGGTCCTACAGATAATCAGTTTAAGGCGGAGATTAATCTTTATAATGCACATTATACCAGTACACATATTTTGGGAACGACCGGAGGAAATAATGATGATTTAATTGAAGCAAATCGTCTTGCAGCAGCAGGGAAGATTGAACCGGCGGTTATGGTGACACATGTGGGAGGAATTGATAGTATTGCAGAGGCAACGTTAAATCTGCCGAAGATTCCTGGAGGAAAGAAGCTGACTTATACCCAGTTTAATATGCCGTTGACGGCGATTGATGATTTTGAGGAATTGGGAAAGACAGATCCGCTGTTTGCAAAATTGGATCAGGCATGTAAGAAGAATCGTGGAATGTGGAGTGCAGAAGCAGAGAAACTGTTGTTTGAGCATTTTGGAGTAGAGGTGTAGGAAGAGAAAGGGGAAGGATTATGGTATCTCAGAAAGTGGTTGTAAAGAATGAATCAGGACTTCATGCTAGACCAGCAGGAGTATTGGTGCAGGCGGCAAAAAAGTGTGGATCGCAGGTGCAGATTATCGTGGGGGAGAAGGTAATTCCGCTGAAGAATATTTTGAAGTTAATGGCGGCGGGGATAAAGTGTGGGACAGAGATTGAGGTACAATGTGAAGGGGAGACGGAGGAAGCAGATTTAAAGGGAATAGTGGCATTGATTGAGAGTGGATTGGGGGAATAATGGATTAGTTTGATTAGATGGGGGAGGGGGACGCCAGAGAGGGAACGTGATCCCTTTCTGCCGTTCCGCTCTCCAAAAAGCAAGAAAGTCTAATGCCTCTGAATATAGGGATATCCAACCGGACGG
>CAJUEI010000067.1 GCA_910585255.1 uncultured Lachnospiraceae bacterium | reverse complement strand
TGTTTAGCCCGCTGTACGGGCGAATTGCACCCCGATCCGTCCGGCTGGATACACCGAAATTCAGAAGTCTTAGAGCTTCTACCTTTCCAGAGAGCGGAACAGCAGAATGGAATCACTCCCCCACTCCAGCGTCCCCTTCTATTTTTTACTCCAAGCAAATCATGAAAACACCCCCGGATAAAGCATCCGAGCAATCTGCTCAACCGCATCCGCATTTCGATCACACTGCCGATTCAGCAAATTTTCATCTATCGTATAAACCCTCCCTTCCTTTACCGCCCGAAGCCCTGCATAAGGCTCCGTCTCAACAAATCCCTCATAATCCGCCTCCGAAACAAGGATCACATCCGGATCCGCCTCCAGCAGCTTTTCCAAAGAATAACTCCACCCACTCACTTCTTCCGCCACATTCCGTCCACCCGCTGCAGTCAAAATTTCATGAATAAACGTATCTCCCCCCGCCGTATAATCCCCGCCATCTCCATATCCAACCACATAATAAACCGAAACCGGCTCCACTTCTGCTACCTTTTCTTCCACAGCAGCAATCCGCTTCTGCATATCCTCCACAATTTCCAAAGCACGTCCCTTTTGATTAAAAACCGCCCCCAGCGTATCAATCAAACGATAGACCCCTTCTAACTCATTCTCCTCATGCAAAACCAGCACCGAAATCCCGACTGCTTCCAACTTCTCCTTTGTCTCATCCAAAAAATGAGTTGAAGCAATCACCAAATCCGGCTCCAAACTAATGATCTTCTCTACATCCGGTGTATAAAGCGTACCAATTGTATCCACGGAAAGAACCTCTTTCGGATAATCACAATAATCCGTCCGCCCCACCAACTTCTCCTGCACTCCAAGCGAATAAAGCAATTCTGTTATATTAGGTCCTACCGAAACCACCCGCAAAGGTTCCGCCTCCAAAACAAGCTCTTCTCCCCCTGCTCCCTGTACCGTAACAGGATACCCCTCTTCTATTCTCTCTGTCGAATCCACCCCTCCTTTATTTGCTTTCTCTAACTCCTTTCCGCATCCAGCCAGCCCCAAAATCAAAAGCCCGCAGAAAATTCCTAACCATATCCTTTTCATCTTCTTAACCCTCTTCTCTCTATTTGCCTCTTTATTCCTTTTTCACTACCATACAATACTATCATAACCCATTCCGCTATATCCGCAGCTTCGTTCCTTTTTCATCCCGCTTTGCCTCTTTTACTCTTGCCACTGCTATTCCCTTACTTCGAAAATCAAAAAACTCCTGTCCGCCTTTTAACAGCGACACCCACTCCAAATAATCCTTTTCTGCCATCTTCATCCCATGTACTCCCAATGCACTTTTTCTCTTTTCCGGCACCTCTTCCAAAGCAAACCGTAAAAAATACCCTCCATGAGAATAAAGCAGCACTTCTCTATCCTCCTCTAAAACCGGGCAAACACAAACTACACTGTCCTGCTCTTCTAATTTCGTTGCCAAAATAGTCTTTCGGTTTACATCAAATTCAGAAGCGTTTACCAACTTTACCATTCCACTTTTCGTAGCAAAAAAAAGTTTCCTCTCTCGAATAGAAGAAAATGTAAAAATCCCCACAATCGCCTCTCCTGCACTAGAATAATTTCCCAAATTATCAATCGGCTGTCCCTTATCTCTTAATTTTCCAAAAGGAATATCTAACATCTTAATCTGATGCATACTGCCCGTATCGGTAAAAATACAAATCTTATCGGTATTCATACAGCGAAAGACATACTTATTCTCATGTTCCACCGTCTCTGCATTTCTCTCATAAGTCGAAAGATCCATGGTTTTCGCATAACCAAACCGATCCATCGTAAAGACAATCTCCTGTTCGGCAATCGGTGCTTCCTCGTAAACCGCTGCCTGTGCATTTAAAATTGCTGTCTTTCGTTCCAATGAAAACTCTTTTCGAATCACTTCCAAATCTTTTCGAATTACTCTCAGCATAGAAGTATGATTCTCCAAAATATCCGTATACTGTGCAATATTTTTTACAATCTCTTTATACTCTTTCTCCAGTGCCTGAATCTCCAATCCCACCAGTTTTTGCAGCCGGAGTTCTAAAATAGCAGAAGCCTGTGCTTCCGTAAAATTTAACTTTGCAGCCGCCTTTTCAGAAGCCTGTTTTTTAAACTGAATTTTACTGGTATCTCCATACACCAAGCATTTCTTAACCTCTTTTACCGAACGGCTTCCCCGTATAATCTCAATCAGTAAATCTAAAATATCATAGGCACGTATCAGCCCCTCTTTTATCTCCTTTTTTTCCAGCTCTTTTTTTAATAAATACTGATATTTTCTGGAAGCCAATTCAATCTGAAAATCCAAATGGTGGCGAAGAATTTCACGCAGCCCCAATTTTTCCGGCTTTCCATTTACAATTGTCAGCATATTTACTCCAAACGTATCCTCTAATTTTGTCTTTTTATAGAGCAGGTTCGAAAGTTTTTCTATATCGGTATTCTTTTTTAATTCCAATACAATCCGAATTCCCTCTTTGGAACTCTGATTTAAAATATCCACAATATCTGTTGTCTTTTTCGCTTCTACCAATCCCGCAATATCGGCAAGAAGTTTTCCTAGATTACTTCCAATTAAAGTATAAGGAATCTCTGTAATTACTAATTTATCCCGTTCATTTTTCTTTTTTGCCGGCTCAAACTCCAATTTCCCGCGAACTTTAATCTTTCCACTGCCAGTCTCATAGATTTCTGCTAACTCCTTTTGATTAATTACAATCCCTCCAGTCGGAAAATCCGGTCCTTTTATATACTCCATCAATTCTTCTGTACTAATTTCGTCATTTTCTATAAATGCCTCTACTGCAGAAATCACTTCTCCTAAATTATGAGGCGGAATCGAAGTCACCATTCCAACTGCAATTCCGTCCGCTCCGTTTATCAAGATATTGGGTACCCGAACTGGAAGCACTTCTGGTTCCTTTTCCGTTTCATCGAAATTGGGCAGAAAATCAATTACATTTTTATCTAAATCCTTAAGATAGACCTCCTGCGTAAATTTTTTTAATCGTGCCTCGGTATAACGCATAGCGGCTGCAGAATCTCCCTCAATCGATCCAAAATTTCCATGCCCGTCCACCAAAGCCATTCCCTTTTTAAAGTCCTGCTCCATTACAACCAGTGCCTCATAAATCGAGCTGTCCCCATGGGGATGATATTTTCCCATGGTATCACCAACAATTCTTGCCGATTTTCGATGCGGCTTATCAAAGTTTAATCCCAACTCATGCATTGCATATAAAACCCGGCGCTGCACCGGCTTTAACCCGTCCCGCACATCCGGCACGGCACGAGCTGTAATTACACTCATTGCATAATCTACAAAACTTTTCTGCATTACATCTGCAAACTCTGTGCTAATAATTTGTTCTGCCATCACACATTCCCTCTCCATTTTGTTTCTATCTTATCAATCCTTTTATCCTCGGATTTCGTCCTTTTTTATGCATCGATTTCCGCTTCTTTGGCATGTCTGTAGATAAATTCTCTTCGAAGCGGCACATCACTTCCCATTAAAATAGAAGTTACATCCGATGCCATCTTTCCGTCCTCAATCTCTACCCGCCGTAACATTCGAGTCTCTGGATTTAAAGTAGTCTCCCAAAGCTGTGCCGCATCCATCTCTCCTAACCCTTTATATCGCTGCAAAATAAAATTTTTATGACTTTTTCGATACTTCTCCAATGCCTTATCATCATAGAGATACTCTTCCGGTCCCCTTTGAGGTACTGCTTTATAAAGCGGCGGCATAGCAAGATAGACATGTCCCTCATAGATTAACTCCGGCATAAACCGATAAAACAGGGTTAAAAGCAGGGTACTGATATGTGCCCCATCCACATCGGCATCTGCCATAATAATAATCTTATGATAACGCAGTTTCGAAATATCAAAATCATTTCCATATCCCTCAGAAAACCCACAGCCAAATGCCAATATCATGGTTTGAATCTCTGCATTGGCAAGTACTTTATCCATCGTTGCTTTTTCCACATTTAATATCTTTCCCCGAATCGGCAGAATTGCCTGATAAAGCCGATTTCTAGCCATCTTTGCCGAACCGCCTGCTGAATCCCCTTCCACAATAAAAATCTCACACTTGGAAGCATCCCGGCTTTCACAATTTGCCAATTTCCCATTGGAATCAAATGAAAACTTCGGTTTTACCAACATATTGGTCTTTGCCTTCTCTTCCGCTTTTCGAATCTTTGCCGATTTCTCGGCACATCCAATTACATTTTTTAAAATTTCTAGATTTTTATCAAAAAATAGCTGCAATTCTTCACTGGTAATCTGCGAAGTTGCCTTTGTTGCATCTGGATTATCCAACTTGGTCTTGGTCTGCCCTTCAAACCGTGGATCGGGATGTTTGATAGAGACCACTGCTGTCATACCGTTCCGAACATCTGCCCCGGTAAAATTTGCATCTTTCTCCTTTAAAATCCCCAGTTCCCGTGCATAATTATTAATTACCGTTGTAAAGCTGGTCTTAAACCCGGTTAGATGGGTTCCCCCTTCTTGTGTATAAATATTATTGCAGAACCCCAAAATATTTTCCTGAAAATCATTGATATACTGAAATGCTACGTCCACCACAATCTGTTCCGACTCCCCATGAAAAGCAATTACATCATGTATCGTCTCTTTCCCATCATTTAAGGCACGCACAAACCCCCGAATTCCCTCTTTTTCATGAAACACCGCCTTTTCTTCCTCTCCAGGACGTCTGTTTTCAAAATAAATCGTCAATTCTGGATTCAAATAAGCAGTTTCATGCAGCCTGCTTTTCACTGCATCTGCTTTAAAATAAATCTTATCAAAAATCTCCTCATCCGGCAAAAAATTAACCACTGTTCCCGTCTGTCTGGTCTTTCCGATAATCGGCAGCAGCCCGTCCACTAATTCTACAACTGGAACTCCTCTTTCATAGCGGTCATGATGAATTCCGCCATCCTTAAAAACCTGTACATCCAGATAAGCCGACAAAGCATTTACCACAGAAGATCCCACTCCATGCAGTCCTCCGCTGGTCTTGTAAGCCCCGTCTCCAAATTTTCCCCCTGCATGAAGTGTCGTATAGACAATTCGTGCCGCTGGAAGCCCTTTCGGATGCATATCTACAGGAACCCCACGTCCATTGTCCTTAATTGTAGCAGAACCGTCTTTCTCCAATGTCACCCAGATCGAATCACAATATCCGTTCAAATGTTCATCCACTGCATTATCTACAATCTCATAAATCAGATGATTTAATCCCTTTACCGATACACTCCCAATATACATTCCCGGTCGTTTTCTTACCGCTTCTAACCCTTCCAACACGGTTATATTCTGTGCATTGTAAGTATCCTTCGCTCCCACGTTTCCATCTTCCTTTCTTTTTTCTGATTCCTCTCTATTATCCGAAAGCCATTTCTAACTTACTCTACCACAACCTTTTCTTTTTTTCCAGTGAATTTACGATATTTTAATAATTTTTTCGACCATTTGTTCGAATTGTGATTTTCTTCTCCCTTTTTCTACAGAAAAATACAGGTTCTCTTTAAAATCCCCATAAGAATATCCCCCATTTTTCCCGCTTATAAAATCCCTTTCATAAACCTAACCTTAAACTAAACTCTATGTCAAATCGGATATTCGCAATCCGCTTCGCTGCTTGCTCCTAACCTCATCAAGGAAGTCCCAACCCACCGCTTTCGCCTTGGCGGCTTAGAAGCGGGGGACTTCCTTGATGAGGTTAAACCAAGATCGAATTCAACCAAAATAAAAAGTTCTGAAAATAAATTACTTTCAGAACCTTTTGTTTATCTCTTTTTATTTTTCCTCTTTCCCTCTTTTACTTCCACCAAGCACAATTTCCTCCTTGGAAAGCTGTCTTAAACGCCGAACTGACATAAGGATCATATCGAGTCGAACGCACAATATAATAAAGTGAATCCTGCACACTGCTCTTTGTATGATAAGGACGGCTGGAAGTCAATGCATCAAACGTATCACAAACTGCTAATATACGAGCACACAACGGAATCTGCTCCCCATTATAATTCAGCGGATATCCCCCGCCGCAGAACCGTTCATGATGCATCAACACACCAAATAAAATATCGGAGTCCTTCTCAACCTCAGAAAGAAGTCGGTATGCATAGATTGGATGCTTACGAATCTGAATCATCTCTTTTTCGGAAACGCCACATGGTTTTCTTAAAATATCAGTTCCTACCATCACTTTTCCAATATCATGGAGTACACCAGCTATTACAATTTTCTCAAACTCAGTATCACTCAAATCCATAATCTTCGCTGTAACCCCAGCAAGTAACCCCACACCGATTAAATGATAAAAAGTCTCCCCGTCAAATTCCCTTACCGTTTCAATCAGATAAGCATATTTCCCATACTTTTCATCTTCCTTTTCTGCCCCTAAAATCTTACGAAGCAGAGCCGTTACCGGTTCTAGCAATTCTGGATCAAAATCAATTTCATATTCAGAAACCACTATACTCAGAGCACGAAGTCTGCTGTCTTTTGGTGTAATTTTCATTTGTTCCATAATTCTTCTCCTTTCTTACGCATATCCTAAAACAATCTCAAAATCCTCCCATAGAGTTATTGTATCACAATTTTCTAAAGAAGGAAATATTTATTACAATTTTATTTTAAATCCCTTAAAAAATAATTGAATCATCCCCTTTCCCTAATCTTTCCAATCAATTTTTCATATAAAACTATTTATAATAAAAAAATATTATATTTTTTATTAATATATCCTTTTTACTATATAACCTTAAAAAAATTATCATTTTTATTGTAACCTATCCTATTCTTTTTCTTTGTCCTGCCTACTGTCTTTGCTTATAAATCTATTCCTTTACATAAAAATAGAACATATAGACTCGTTTTCTATATGCTCTCATACGGTGTTATTATTCCATTATGATTGTGACAATATTGGTTTAAATAAACTGACATTAGATACTATTTGTTATATCCAAGTTCAGTAGGCAGATTATCCCAAAGTACTGTTCTCGTCTTACTTTCTCTTAATTTCTCTAATATCTTTATATCAGGATCAGGATATACTATAAAACTATCCGATTCTCCCATTTGAGAACGAATGGGAAACGCAAGCTGTTCCTTTTCTATTGAAAACTGTGCATTTACACCGATTTTATTTCCTCTCGCATCAAGCCTTATCCATTTTTTACAGTCTTTTATATATACGCCGTTTAATCCATGATAAATTAAGACAGGAGCTTTTTCATCATCTAAAATTAATTTTTGATAACAAAAACCTGCCGGAACAGATTTACATCGTAATAATGCTGCCAATAAGTGAGATTTAGCAAAGCAAATTCCATGACCGGCTTTTAGCACTTCCGAAGCAGCACATGTAATGACATCTTCATTTATATCTGCTGAATGTAAAATATTATCTCTGACAAATTCATAAGTTATTTTAATAAAATCAAGTTCATTACTTGCTTTCCTAAATAATTTATCAGCCAATTCTATAATATCTTCATTATCATAATCAACCACATTATCCTGTTTTAAATATTCGTCAACTTTATTTGAATATAAAACTACATTCATTTTTTCCTCCATAGAAGCCATTGCGAGAATAATCTTTATTTTTCTCTGGTAATGGTTCACCTTTTGCCAATCTTTAAATAATATCTTCTATCCATTTTGTATCATACTACCTCTTTTTTCAGTATATCAAAAAAGAAGACATTCACAATTTATCAAAATCAAATCGGATATTCGCAATCCGCTTTGCTACTTGCTCATAACCTATACTTGTTTTTCCATTTCTATTCTACTTTTGTTCAGAATGACATAAAATATACATTTTTCCATTCTTATCTACTAACCTTAAATTTCTAACAAAACTCTCATCATCTGGAATTTTTATATTAAGTTTATTCCATTTCATATCAACTTCATAAATTAAATGATCAAACATGGTAGCACTCATAATAAACTGGTATGGTGTTATTCCCAAATTATTACTTACAATGATTGACATATGATTAAATATCAAATCACCAACTGACAATGTTACAGAATATAAATCCCCCCATAATTTCCCACCAAACCCTGAAAATAAAACCTTACGATTTTGTGACTCTCCACCAAATTCTTCTTCTAACAATTCCTTTCCGCCTGTCCATACTGGCATAAAAGCACCTGTATCAAGTAAAGCAGTTAATCCCGATTGTAATAATACCATTGGTCTTTGCTGTTTTTTATCTAAATTTAATGTTATCTGTTTCATGATAACACCTCTATCATTCCTAATGAAAATGCATGATCGGGTGTAGTATATCTTGCTACACATTTCCCATGCAACATCATCTTTGTTAAAGCATCCATCGACAATCCCGTATATTCTACAATAGCTGATTCTATGGTTATACCATCATTTTCTTCATATTTTACATCTAATAATCCTACCCATTGATCTGGATATTTTTCTTGTATCTGTTCCCACGTTAATCTTTCTTCTAACACTATAAACCCTCCCTTTATTCCTCTATATTTCCATATACCGAAATTGTAATAAATATCTCCTAATATAAGGCAAGTAACATTTCACTTTCCTATATCCATCCATCTAATGAAACATAAGCCTTTATATTTTATAGACACATTACTATCTTTATAATCGTAGCATCTACAACAGAAAACAGCAAAATCTTATATGAAAACAAATACTTTTTATATATTGGAAACTAAATACCTTTGCAATTTCAAACCTTTTTTTCTCTCTTATTTTACAGCAATCTTAACAAGAACAACCCTTCAGGAATAAATCTATCGTTGATTTTTTATTTCCACTTGTTTTACCACCAAACCCTCCAAACGAAACACCCTTCTCTTTCAATGTTGCACCAAATCGAATCAGAATCCTTTCATCTGCTGTCCAAATAGGATAGATTGCCCCTGTATCCAACAATGCATAAATATTATTCCAATTTTTTAGTTCTACAATAGGTCTTGACTTTTCTTTAACTAAATGTAATGTAAACTATTTCATTAAAAACCCCCCAGTACTCCTAACTGAAATACATTATCAGGTGTTGTATAAATGCCTATCAATGCACCAGAAGTTTCAAACTGCATCCAAGTTAATTCATCTTTCGATTTATTTGTATATTTCACAATAGCAGTTTTAATTGTTGCATCATTATCTTCTTCATACTCAACTTCTGTTAAACCAACCCACTGGTTCGGGTACTTTTCTACTATTTGTTTCCAATCCAATCGCTCTTCCATTATATAAATCCCCTTTCTTATCAAATTTTTTTTCAATGATTCTTAAATTTATCATCTCAAAACTTATTTCTCTTTAGATTAAAATATTTACAATATGTTCCTCCGCATTTCCATATACCGAAATTGTAATAAATATCTCCCAGTATAAGACAAGTAACGTTTCACTTTCCTATATCCATTTATCTCATGAAACATAAGCCTTCATATTTTATATACACATTACTATCTTTATAATCGTAGCATCTACAACAGAAAACAACAAAATCTTATATGAAAACAAATACTTTTTATATATCCTTTTAGAAACTAAATAACTCTACGATTTTAATATAATTATAGCAAAAAATAACCCAAAATGCAATTTATTCTGATCGTCTAAACTAAAAAAGGCTTGATCATTTCTTCAAGCCTCTTTTTCTCTCTTACTTTACAGCAACCTTAACAGTAATAGCCCTCCAATATTTAGGAATAAATCTCCGATTGATTTTCTTAGAGGTAACAAATTCTTTACATTCCTAAAGCGAAATCATAAACTGATCCACAATATCAAATGTTTCATCCGATTGTAATTCTTCGGAATACTCTTTGCAATATTCCATAATCCGATACTTTCTGGTATCACTCCGATTTCCTGATAAATTCATCACCCAAACAAATTCATCATTTGCCCGATGAATAATCCGTTCTACAAATAAATCAAGCATCTCATCACATACTTTACATCCTGAGAAATCTACAAAAGTGTCCAATCTCTTCTCAATTGTTTCTAAATCAAAGACTTCATGATCGATTGCAGCTACTTTTTTACGGCACTCATCTATCCTTTCTTCTAAACTCTGCTTTGTATTATTCAGTCTTACAGAAAATCTTTTAAAAGTATCTTCATCTATCTTATTACTCAACTTTTCAAGATATAGATTATCTAATTGAAGATTACAATTCCAAATATAAATTATAAATCTGTTTATTATCCGCTTCGCCTAATTGCGTATCTCTAATTTCTTTCCTTAAACCTTTTTTTCTAAAAAAACGTAACATTTCTAATAAAGTATTAAAAAATTCTTCCGTATTCCAGTCATTATGTGTTGATTGACTCATAATAAAATCTCCTTTATTTTATAACTTTATCATATCATGTATACAAAGTAATATCTATCCCATTTTATAAAAAATCTACTTAGAATCTATCTCTAAGTAGACTTTTCCAAACGGAATTTATTTCTGCTCCCTACCACTACATACCCCTGATAAACATGTTATAACGATATCAAACTTCTGATTGATCTGTTGACTTTCTCTGTCTATGCAACATCTATATAAAAATCTTCAAAATATTCACGATATTTTTCCACTACTTTTCTTATTTCTTCATCTTTTGGCATCTCAATCTATCTCTCTTCCTTCCGATTGGGGATATATTACCTTTTATTTTACTATTTGAAAAAATAAGGCACGACAATTAGCAATAGATTTTAGGATAGGCATGACAACTAGCGATAGACATATTTTAAGGCGATCAAACTAAGTATAAACCCCAAAAAAGCAAAAAACGACTTATTTTTTATCTAAAATAAGCCGTTTTTCCTGTACACCTATACATTTATACATCTATACTTTTTGCCAAACTAACAAGAATTCAGCAACAATCCGCCTTTTAAGCCTCTTCATTTAACTTGCTTAAGCGGATTGCCTGATCCGCTGCAATACAAGCATCTATAATCTCCTGAATCTCCCCATCTAAAACCTTATCTAATTTATAAAGCGTCAAATTAATCCGATGATCTGTCACCCGTCCCTGAGGAAAATTATAAGTCCGAATCTTCTCCGAGCGATCCCCTGTCCCAATCTGACTGCGCCGCAGTTCTGCCTCAGCATCATGCATCTTCTGCTGTTCTATATCATACAATTTTGCCCGCAGCAGAGCAAATGCCTTCGCCTTATTCTGAAGCTGCGATTTCTCTGTCTGACTATATACCACGATTCCAGTCGGATAATGTGTCAGCCGCACTGCAGAATCGGTCGTATTGACACACTGACCGCCATTCCCGGAAGCCCTCATCACATCAATTCGAATATCCTTTTCTTCAATCACTACATCTACATCCTCTACCTCCGGCATCACTGCGACCGTTACAGTAGAAGTATGAATCCGTCCCCCAGACTCTGTTTCCGGCACTCGCTGCACCCGATGTACACCGCTTTCATACTTTAACTTAGAATACGCCCCCTGTCCGGTAATCATAAAATTGACTTCTTTCATTCCGCCAATCCCAGTCTCGTCCACTCCAACCAATTCCACCTTCCAGCGGTGACTCTCCGCATAATGCACATACATCCTATAAATCTCGGCTGCAAACAACGCTGCTTCCTCTCCTCCGGCACCCGCACGAATCTCCACAATTACATTTTTATCATCATTTGGATCCTTTGGAAGCAGCAGCACCTTTAATTTCTGTTCCAACTCTTCCATCGTTTTTTTCGCTTCGGAGAATTCTTCCTTTAACAACGCCCGCATTTCCTCGTCTTTCTCCTCCTCCAGCATAGCCACACTGTCTTCCATCGTCTCCTGTGCCTTTTTATACTTTGTATAAGTCTCAACTAAAGGAGTCAAATCACTCTGTTCCTTCATCAACTTCCGAAAGCGATTCTGATCATTGGCAACATCAGGGCGATTCAGTTCCTCCATTATCTCGTGATAACGCAAAACCAACATTTCCAGCTTATCAAACATGTTCTGCACTCCCTTTCTTCTCTTCTCTTTCCTTCCATATTCCAAAACAGACCCGATCCAGTCCTGCCAAATCCTTTTTTACCTGCACCTCAAAAAACCCAGCGTTCTCTAAAAGAGCCGCTACTGCTTCTCCCTGATCATATCCAATCTCTAAAAATAACATTCCGCCCGGATTCAAATAATTTCCTGCTTCTTCTGCCAATATCCGATAAAAAAAAAGTCCGTCCTCCCGTCCGTCTAAAGCCAGAACCGGCTCATACTCTTTTACTTCTTCTGCCAATGTCTCAATCACTGCAGAAGCAATATAAGGCGGGTTTGATACAATGCAGTCAAAATTCCCCCGAATCTGCTCAAACATATCTGTACCGATCCACTCGATTGTTTCTGTCTGTTCCGTTAAATCGGACTGTACAACATCCTGTTTTCCTCCCCTCTTTAAAAATCCTTTCTGATATAATCTATTTTCATTCTCTCTTGCCACCTCTAAAGCCTCTTTTGACAAATCTGCTCCAACCGCATACCTAGGTGCACAAAAATACACTAAACTCAATAAAATACATCCCGACCCGGTACACATATCCAATACCCTCTTCCCCGGCTTTAGATACTTTCTTACTTCCTCCACCAAAACTTCCGTATCCTGCCTAGGAATCAATACAGAAGCATTTACCCAAAAAGGAAGCCCCATAAACACCTGCTCCCCTGTCAGATACTGCAGCGGAACATGAGCCGCCCGTCTTCCAATCAATTCCTGATACCGCTTTACCTGCATCCCCTCACAAAGCCGCTCTCTGTCACAGAAATACTCGGTACGGCTTATTCCCGTCACATACTCAAAAAGACACCATGCATCCCAGTCTGCATCTTCTATTCCTGCTTCTTTTAACTCTATCACTCCCTGTTTCAGCAAACTACTGAGCGTCATCCTCATAAAATTCAAATCCTTCCTCAGCACGCATCCTATCCGCCTCTTCCTGTGAAAGATGTCCCTGTTCTACCTGCCAGCTCTTCCAATCAAACACGGCATCTACCGCCCGAATTGCCACTTCAATCATCTGATCATCTGGTTCTTTTGTGGTCAGTCTCTGCATCCACATCCCCGGTTTACTTAACAGTTCCACCAAAAGAGAATCATGATTTCCTGCAAACCGAATAAATTCATAGGACACTCCAGCAATCACCGGTATGAGAAGCAAACGAATTACCACCCGCAAAACCGGGTTGCTGGTATGAATAAAAAAGAAAAATACCATACTGATTACCATAACAATCAGCAAAAAACTGGTTCCGCACCGCTTATGCTGTTTCGAACTGATTCGAACATTCTCCACCGTAAGCGGAAGCCCCGATTCAATACAATTAATGCATTTATGCTCCGCCCCATGATACATAAAAGTTCTTCGAATATCCTTCATACAAGAAATCAATAAAATATATCCAATAAAAATAGCAATTCGAATCAATCCCTCTATCACTGCCATCAATTTTGTAGAAATAATATAAGGCTCCAATAAATTTGAAATAAAATACGGCAAAATCATAAATAAAGCTACTGCCGCCACCACAGAAAAACATACCGTAGCCCCCATCACCACATCTTCCGCCTTATCCTTAAATAACTGATTTAATGCTTTGTCCGCCTTTGATGGCTTGCTGTTCTCTTCCTCCTCATAAAAAGAAGCTGAAAACGTCAATGTCTTCATCCCAAGCACTAAAGAATCAATAAAACTTAACACCCCTCTTACAATCGGCAGATTTTTTACCGCTTTATTCTTTACAATCCCCTGATAGTTCTGTACCTCTACCACAATCTCCTGATCCGGCTTGCGAACCGCTACAGCATACTGTTCCTGATTTTTCATCATAATCCCTTCTATTACAGCCTGCCCGCCAATCCCCGATGATTTCATTCTATCTGTCCTTTCCAAATAAAAAATTAGGTTGAGATTCGAAAACCTCAACCCATGTCCTCATTCATTACTTAGTTATTGCTTGAAAAGCCATACTTTCTGTTGAACTTATCCACACGTCCACGAGCGATATTTGCCTTCTGCTGACCTGTATAGAAAGAATGACATTTGGAACAGATTTCTACATGAATATCCTTCTTAGTCGATCCTGTTACAAACTCATTACCACAGTTGCAAACCACTTTTGCCTGATAATATGCTGGATGGATTCCTTCTCTCATGTTTCTTCACCTCACAAAAATATTTTGCAGCTCTCACTGCATTTTAAATTGGTATCCCAATCTTTTTCTTCATAAACAGCTTTTTTACTATACCATAAATATACAAAAAATGCAAGTACGAATTTTGCTTTTTTAAGGGTTTTCCTTAAAAAACAAAAAAATTGCAAGAGTCAAATCGGATATTCCCAATCCGCTTTGCTACTTGCTCATAACCTCATAGCTACTATCGCAGCTTCCCACCGCTTTCGCCTTAGCGGCTTAGAAGCGGGGACTTCCTTGATGAGATTAAACAAAAATAAAAGAAAAATTATAAAAAGTATTTTCTATTTATAAAAAAGTACTTTCTATTTTTGAAAATATGTTGTATAATCAATTTTATTAGAGAAGCCAGATATTGACAATGATAATTCTAAATATATCTATCAATATAAAATATGAAGTCCAAATAATCCCGTTGTACAATTTTATAATACATGACATGGAAAGGTGAGATTATGAATTACGAAGAGATGTCTTTAGTTGAATTGAGAGCAGCAGCAAAAAAAATGGGGCTGAAAGGAACAACTGCCATGAGAAAATCAGAACTGCTCGCATTACTAATACGTGAAAAAGAAAAAATACAAGAAGAAACTATCCTATCAGAACAAAAAGCAATTTCTAAACCGACCATCGTACCAGAACAAAATAATTCAACAGAAAATAAAACAATAATGGAACAAAAACCTATAACCGAACAAACGATAGGAATCAAACAAAAAGAAAATTCAGAAGAAAAATCCCCTATAAAAAAAGTTTTCGTTTTGCCTAGAGAAAATGAAGGACGTACTTATTCCAACAATTACAACAGAGAAAGCAACAATTACAATAGAGAAAACAATAACTACAAGGAAAACAGCTACAATAAAGAAAATATCACAAACAGAGAAAACGGAAACCGAGAAATAAAAGAAAATCGAGAAAACGGCGACAGACAGCCTCGGCAATTTCAAAACGGGAATACTCAGCGGAGGATGCAAGATACCAGTAAACGCCCGAATTTTTCAGTGGAAAATCGGGACGGATTAGTAAATGCAGGAAGAACCGAAGACGGCACTGTTATCCAGGTAAAATCACAAGAAGAATTGGCACAGTTAGACAGCGGAATTGTAGCCAGCGGAGTTCTTGAAGTTATGACAGACGGATTTGGATTTATCCGCAGCAATAACTATATGCCAGGAGATAATGATGTCTATGTATCACCGGCACAAATTCGAAAATTAAATTTAAAAACCGGAGATATTGTGGTAGGAAATCTTCGGGTAAGAAATCAAAATGAAAAATTCGCCGCACTGCTTTATGTAAAAAGCATCAATGGCATGAATCCAGAAGATGCAACAAAAAGACCAAATTTTGAAGAATTAACCCCTATTTTCCCAGATGAGCGGCTGCATATGGCAACGGACACCAAAAATGTTTCTATGCGGATTGTAGATATGATGTCTCCGGTCGGAAAGGGACAGCGCGGAATGATTGTAGCTCCTCCAAAAGCAGGTAAAACTACTCTCTTAAAAGAAATTGCCAAATCAATTACTAAAAATCATCGAGATGTCTATTTAATTATTCTCTTAATTGATGAACGTCCAGAAGAAGTAACCGATATTAAAGAATCTATTGAAGGTCCAAATGTTGAAGTCGTATATTCCACATTTGACGAACTGCCGGAACATCATAAACGAGTTTCAGAGATGGTTTTGGAACGGGCAAAGCGATTAGTGGAATATAAACAAGATGTTGTAATTTTATTAGACAGCATCACTCGTCTGGCAAGGGCTTATAATTTAGTTGTTCCGCCAAGCGGAAGAACTCTTTCCGGCGGTTTAGATCCGGCAGCACTCCATATGCCAAAGCGGTTTTTCGGTGCAGCACGAAATATGAGAGAAGGCGGCAGTCTTACGGTGTTGGCTACGGCTTTGATCGAAACGGGAAGTAAAATGGATGATGTTATTTATGAAGAATTTAAAGGAACCGGAAATATGGAATTGACACTAAATCGAAAACTGCAAGAAAAGCGGATCTTTCCGGCTATTGATATTTTAAAGTCCAGTACTAGAAGAGATGATCTGTTATTAACAGCAAAGGAGCAGGAAGCAATGGAAGTGATTCGAAAAGCGACCAGCGGGATGCGTGCAGATGAAGCGGTAGAACAGATTATTGATATGTTTGCTAGAACTAAGGACAATGTGGAGTTTGTACAGCAGGTAAAGCGGATGCGGCTGTAAATACGGATTTGATGGGGGAGGACGCCAGGGCGGGGAAGCCATCCCTTGCCGCTGTTCCGCTCTACGGAAAGTAAGAAAGTCTAATGCCTCTGAATTTCAGTTCATCCAACCGGACGGACCGGCACGCA
>CAJUEI010000066.1 GCA_910585255.1 uncultured Lachnospiraceae bacterium | reverse complement strand
TTATCGGTAGGAATGGGATTTTTGACGCTGGCGGTTTTGGTAACTTTTTTCATTGGATTAGCGATGGTATTCCTGTATTGGTCAGGGTTTGCTGTTCCAAAGGTGCAGAAAAAAGAGTTAAAGATTACTGTACCGGAAAATATGAATTTTACAGGGGCATTTGATGATTTGCTGATAAAAAATACGGAGAACTATTCTCTGGAGAGAATTCGGACAACGAATATGGGAACCCTTTATGAGTTGACGTTTTCGGTACAGATGAAAAAGGAGGCAGATGAGAAGGAGATGATCGATGCGATTCGGTGCAGGAATGGGAATCTGAATATTGTTTTATGCAGGTGCGGTGCAGAAGAAGCGACTTTATAGGAGAAGTTATTGGAGCGAGGAACAGAGGGTTTCTCTGCTCCTATTTTTTTATAAAAATAATTTTTTGTGTTTTTGTGTAATAGAGAATAGGATGTGATATAATACATAGAAAGGATTCGTTAGAACCAAAGAAAAGAGGTAATTTTTTTATGTATCAATATGATCCTTCAGAATGGCTGTTATTTTTTTATTTTTATTGTTTTTGCGGGTGGGTATGGGAGTGTTTTTATGTGTCGGTAAAACAGAGAAAATGGGTAAATCGTGGATTTTTACATGGACCATTTCTTCCAATTTATGGTTCTGGGGCAATCTGTGTATTGCTTATGACAATTCCGGTAAAGGAAAATCTGTTTGCCGTATTTTTTATGGGAATGTTAGGTGCTACTGTATTAGAATATTGTACCGGATTTGTAATGGAGAGATTGTTTGGGGTTCGGTATTGGGACTACAGCAATGTCCCTTTTAATGTGCATGGATATATCTGTTTTGCTGCTTCGATTGGATGGGGGATTTTTTCTGTTATTATGATTCAGATAGCACATCTGCCGGTGGAACGGATGGTATATCGCATACCGGAGACCATGCGGGAGACGCTGGCGATTTTTATTACGGCTGTATTTGTAGCCGACTTTACAAAATCCTTCCAGGAAGCGATGGATTTAAAGGAATTGATTGTGCGGCTGACAGAGGGGAATGAAGAAATTCAGCGGCTGCAGAAACGAATGGATGTGATTATTGCCGTATTAAATGAAGAGAAAGATGAATTTTGGGAACGGGCAGAGGAAGGGATTCGCCGATATAGTGAGTATGTAAAAGAATATCGGGAAAAGACGGAGGAGAGAAGGTTAGAAAAGCGGATGATACAGGAAGAGGGAATTGGACGGTATCGCCAGTTAAAAACGGAATTTATTGAATCCGCTTCTCATTTTGCCAATAATTTAGCAGATCAGATTATGCTGAAGAATCGGGAAGAGGGAATGAATAAAAAAGGAGAGCGATTGGGAGAGGAATTGAAAGAGACCAAGAGCAGTATTCAGAGACTGCACAGCATATTTGATTGGAATCGGAAGAAGGAACTGGTAAGTTCTAGAAGAATTCTTAGAAGAAATCCTGGAGTATTTTCAAAAGAATATGCAGAGGCGTTAAAGGAAGTACAAGAGATGGATAAAACAAATCAGTGAGGGATTAGAGATGAGTAATATTCTGGATTATTTGGATTGGAGAGGAGACATTTGTATAGCGGATGCTCCGTTTAACGAGGTGGATAATTTACTTTTATCTGAACTTTCTTATGTAGCATTAGACAGGATAGTGCCTGGGCTGGAGGAAGATGCCTCGATAACAGTAAAGGAAGCAGAAGAAGTTTTCTTTTCTAGACATAATAGGGAAGAAATTTATGAAGATCATTCTCTTATGGCAAAAGCACCGCTGGTTTTGGAAAAAATGGCAAAGGTGGAACGGTTTCAGGATATGAGGCTTTCTTGTTATGTCAATCAGATTGATGAAAGAGAAGAGAAGCAGTTTTCTGCTTTAGTGGCGGAATGTCAGGATACTACTTGTTTTGTAGCATTTCGCGGAACGGATGATACGCTGGTGGGGTGGAAAGAAGATTTTAATATGAGCTATATTTCTGCTGTGCCTTCTCAGTTAGAGGCGGTTTCTTATTTGGAAAGAGTGGCAGAAAAGGTTACAGGAAGACTTCGATTAGGTGGTCATTCTAAAGGAGGGAATCTTGCTGTCTATGCGGCTGTAAAGTGTAAAAAAGAAGTTCAGGATCGGATTATTGGGATTTATAATAATGACGGACCGGGGTTTTCAAAAGAAATGCTGACAAGCAGAGAATATAATCGAGTAAGGGAGCGAATCTGGACGATTGTTCCTCAGACTTCAATTGTAGGGATGCTGTTGGAGCATGAGGAAGAGTATTTGGTGACAAAGAGCAGCCAGAGTGGGATTATGCAGCATGATCCGCTTTCTTGGGAGGTACTTGGGGCGAAGTTTGTGTATTTGGAAGAGGTGAAGAAAAATAGTCGGATATTGGATCGGACGCTGAAGAATTGGATTAATAAGATGACTCGAGAGCAGAGGGAAGAGTTTGTTATGACACTTTTTCATGTGTTTGATGAGATGGGGGCGAAAAATCTGTCGGAGTTAAGTGAGGACAAGCTGGGGAATCTGGGGGCTTTGATTAAGACGATAAAGCATATGACAGAGAGGGATCAGGAGATGTTGATGAAGGTGATTCGGGGGTTGATAGGGGCTTATAAGGATGTGGTGAAAGAGGAGTATCTTCCAGAACGGCTGAAAGGGAATAAGAAATAGGTAAATTTGGGTTTTGGGGGGTGATAGAGAAAAGGGAAAGTGGGAAGAATTGGGATAAAGTGGGAGTGGGGGGAGGACGCTAGAGAGGGGAAGCGATTCCTTCCCGCTGTTCCGCTCTTCGGAAGGTAAGAAAGTCTAATGCTTCTGGGTGTGTGTGTATCCAGCCGGACGGATCGGGGTGCAATTCGCCCGTGCATCGGGCTAAACACACCCCTTTTTTTGCCATTCGGGAATGGCAAAAAATCCTAGTGGATCGACAGAAGCATAAGACTTTCTAACTTTCCTCCGAAGTCACAGCGAGAAGGAATCGCTTCTCCTCTCTGGCTGTCTTTTCCTGCCGATAGGTTGGTTGATAGTTGATCTGTGGAGCTATATATATTATAAAAATCAAAAATATGTTGACAGGAAAACAATGTTTTGTTATACTTATTAATATAACAAAACATTGTTTTATTTCAGGAGGCGGTTTAGTGACAATATCGAAGAAAGAATTATTGAATTTAACGGGAATATCTTATGGACAGCTATATCGATGGAAAAGGGAGGGGCTGATTCCAGAGGAATGGTTTATGAAGCAGCCTTCTTTTACTGGGCAGGAGACATTTTTGCCTAGGGATTTGGTTTTAGAGAGAATTCGTTTTATATTGGAAAAAAAGGATAGCTGTTCATTAGAAGAGATTCGGGAAATGTTGGTAACGGCACCCGATAAGAAAGAGTTGACATGGGAACGCTTGGCAGAACTAGAGGAAATTGATTTGGAGATTGCTGGTTTGGTAAGGAAGGAAGAGTATTCTTATTTAGAGGCAGGATGGCTGGCGGCACTTTCAGATTATCGCAGGAAATATCAGTTGTCGATAGAACAGGCAGCGGAATTGTGTCAGGGAAGCAGGGGATTGTTAGAAAAGATGGGAAAGGAAGAGACCTTTTTTTTAATTTTTCAGGCAGGTCAGACGTATTATGGGGCGTGCTGTGAGAATAATAAGGTTGTAGTGGAGGAGCGGATAGGACAGGTAGAATGGTATTTGCTGACGAAATGGGCAGGTAAGGTGAAAGAAAAATTTTTATAAGGAGAAAAATGGTATGGAACAAGAAGTAAAATTTACAGAGAGTGATGCAAAGTGTCGTGTAGAAGGAATTCAGACGATAAAAGGCGGAGAGTTTGATTCGGTTCGAGTATCGGGAGTAGTCACGATTCAGGGTGATATTGTAACAAATAAAATGCGGTTAGAAGGAGTAAGTACCGTAAAGGGACTGGTAAAGGCAGCACGTCTTCAGGTAAGCGGTGTGACAAATATTGCAAATGATATTGTAAGCAATAAGATAAAGGTAGAGGCAGTTATGAATCTTTCTGGAAATTTAAAGGCTGGAGAATTGGAGATTCAGGGAGTCATTCGAAGCAAAGGGGAGAAAGTGGAAGCAGAAATGATTAGCTGTAAGGGAGTGTTAGATTTTGCTGGGGAGATTAGTGCAGATGTGATCAAGGCGGAAGGGATGATTCGGGCAGATGAAATCTGCGGCGATCAGATTTGTATTGAGTCTGTATCAGCGGAACCCTATCAATGGATTAAAAAAGGAATCCGCAGTTTAATTGGATTAGAAGAGGGAGGAAAGGAAAATTTTTCTCGGGTTGATTTGATTGAAGGGACAACGATTGTATTGAAAAATGTATGTGCAAAAGAAGTAAATGGACATGATATTACAATTGGAGATAATTGTACGATTGATAAAGTAGATTGTGATGGGACATTGTGTGTAAGCCGCAGTGCTACGATTAAAGAGATTACAGGAGAACATGAGTTTGTAGAAAAAACCGTTTAAAGAGAGAAAAAGTCCGATTGATTTGGATTCTTAAGTATGCTACAATACGGAAGTAGGAGAATAAAAGCAAGTATAGGAGAAATGGGAATGAGCAAGAAGAAGATATCTGTTCTGCATCTGGTGCTCCTTATACTGATGGTCGTGATCTTTGTTTTTGTTGGTGCAGCAGAAGAAGCAGAGAAGAGTGCCTATTGTAGCGGAGAAGTGGTGCAGTTATCGGATGGATGGGTTTTATCTGGTGGAAAAGAGATCTGTGTTCCAGTACAGCTTGTGCACTACTTGCCTCAGAGCATAGAAATTATGCGGCAGCTGGGGGAAGTAGATCGGGCAGATTCACTGGTGATTTGTTCTAGACATACTGTCTTGGAGGTATATATTGAGGAAAAAAAGATTTATGAATTTGGAGAAAATTTGAAATTTTTTCAGATTCCGGTTACAAATTGGAATGTAATTCCCATGAAAGAAGAATACAGCGGAAAGCAGATTAGGGTGGTTTATACAGCTAAGTCAGATTCTTATCGCGGCGATATAGGAGCGATTTATTTGGGAGATAAGACTGCAATTTTTGTACATATTATAAGAGAAAATCTGGCGGCGTTATTTTGTGCTTCTTTGATTTTTGGGATTTCTTTTATGGTGGTTGTCCTATGGGTTGTAGCAAAGAAACGGCAGATTTTTAATCAAGTTTTGTATTTGGCATTATTTGGAATATCTGTAGCATTATGGGAAATTCTAAATGCCAGAATACCACAGCTTTTTTGGGGGAAGGCAGAATTCTTTAGTTTGGCAACGTTTGAAATTTTATTATTTATGCCAATACCATTTATTCTGTTTTACAGCGAATTTTCATGGGAGGAGAACCGTGGGGTGGAGTGGGTGTCTCTTATTCCTGGTGTAAATTTTTTATTCTGTAATCTGCTGCAATTTCTTGGGTTAATGGATGTTTCACAGACAGTAGGATTCTCTCATTTTGTTATTATTAGTGTGGTAATTATTCTTTGTTATATGAACATTCGGTTTCGAAAGAAAAGAAAAGGAGAAAAGCGGATTAATATTGAGACAGTGGGATTTTGTCTGCTTTCGGCAGCAGTAATAGCGGATGTGCTGCAGTATCGTTTTCGATGGGGAAAAGTGGGGATTTCTTATATTGGATTATTGATTTATGTATTCTGTTTTGTGCTTTATATTTCAAGAGGGATCTTTTTTAATATGATGAAAGGAAAGAAAGCGGAATTATATGAGGAACTTGCTTATCATGATAAGATGACAGGGCTTTGGAATCGGACAGCCTATCAGGAGTATCTGAATGAACTGTTGGACTTAGGAGTAGAACAGACAGTGGGATATGGGGCATTTGCATTTGATTTGAATAATTTAAAAAAGATTAATGACCGATATGGACATGACAGAGGGGATCAGTATATTCGGGATAATGCAGATTACCTAAGCAGAGAAATGGAGGATATTGGACGAGTATATCGAACTGGGGGAGATGAGTTTGTCTGTATTTTTAATCCTTCTATGCAGGAAAAGGCAAGAAAATGTGCAGAGAGAATGGAGGAATTGGTAGTAAAGGGGAGAGATGCACGGATTAATTTTTCATTTGGATTTGCGATCTGTGAATTGGATAAGGATAAAAGCTTTGAGGATACGATTCGGCGGGCAGATGTGGCAATGTATGCATATAAGCGGCAGCATAAAGCAGAGAGAGTGGAATAGGAAGTATTGTTTTTTGAAATTATACAGCTGAGAAAAGTTTATTTGAATCGTTTAAGGGCAGGGAATGTCTTTTGACCTAGGTATATCAGAGTAGTTTTTGATTATCTAGAAGAAAGGGGTTTTCTGTCCTTAACTATTTGGGGGTAGTTTTATGGAAGGAGTGGAGAGGGGGATGTTATTATAGAAAGAATGGAGAGGGGGACGCTATTATAGAAGGAATGAAGAGGGGGACGCTAGAGTGGGGAAGCGATCCCTTCCCGCTGTTCCGCTCTCTAGAAAGTAAGAAAGTCTAATGCTTCTGAATTTAGGCAGAATCAGCCGGACGGACCGGGGTGCAATTCGCCCGTACAGCGGGCTAAACACACCCCTTTTTCGGTCACAAGTGCCCGAAAATCCTAGGGATTGACAGAAGCATAAGACTTTCTAACTTTCTTCCGAAGTCACAGCGGAAAGGGATCGCTTCCCCACTCTAGCTGTTTTTTCCAATCGGAACATATATAATTTTTTCATTCATCTATAGAGAAAAATTAATTTTTTTATAAGATATAGAAAGAGATTTTTCTTTGGATTAAGAAATACAGCTATTCATACAAAAACTTATTGTTTTAAGGAATTTTGTAGAAAAAGAAGGATAACACAGAGGAAAAAAGTAAATGATAGGATAATATGGTACATACCAGAGATATTAAGATCTGCAAAAACCAGAAAAAAAGTAAATTATGGAAGAATATCGTACATATCAGAGATATCAAGATTTGCAGAAAGGAAAAAATAAATTGTGGGACAATACAGCCAGAGTGCATGAAGGAGACGGCGTGACTTCGGAGGAAAGCTAGAAGCTCTTAGACTTCTGTCGATTCCGTAGGATTTTTTGCCATTCTCGAATGGCAAAAAAAGGGGTGTGTTTAGCCCGATGCACGGGCGAATTGCACCCCGGTCCGTCCGGTTGGATACACTTACATTCAGAAGTCTTAGAGCTTTTGCTTTCTGGAGAGCGGAACGGCGTTTCCTTCATGCACTCTGGTGTCCTCTTTGGGATTTTTCGTCTTTCTTTGGGGGATTTTAAGTTAAATGGATTCGATTCTATAAAATTCGAGAGTAAATTTCCGCTTCTTTTGTCAGATTTCGGTTGCAATTCTATTCAAAAAAAATTATAATGTCTCTGTATGTCTTTTTAACAGTAAATATAAGAATCTATACAGAACGGAGAAAAAGATGAGAAATAATTTCATACATAAGCTGACATGTATTACGCTTTCTTTTATAGGAGCTGTTACATTGATAGCAGGGACATCTTTGTACTATTCCTACTGTGACGCAGCAACCAGTGCAGTAGTATCTGGTGCGGCTGCTTTAAATGTACGTTCCGGACCGGGAACAGATTATGATAATATCACCACGAATAGCGGAGAGAAAATTACGCTGCCCAATGGCTATAGTGTTATGATTTTGGATGAAACAAGGGATTCTTCTGGAAATCTTTGGTATTATATTTCTTTTACTTATGAATATACCGAGAAGACGGGGTATGCACTTGGTGATTATATTAAAGAGAGAACCGGTGTAACCTCCAGCGGAGATTTTGAGGCATATCTGGATATACAGGGATTTCCTGAGAGCTATCGAGGGGCGTTAAGGACTCTTCATGAAAAGCATCCAGCATGGCTTTTTGAGGCACAGCATACAAATTTAGAGTGGGAGGATGCACTGGAAGCGGAAAGTAAGGTTGGAAAAAATTTAATTCAAAACTCAGCGATATCCTCCTGGAAGTCAATGGAGGCAGGGGCATATGACTATACGACAAATACCTGGGTGGTATTTGATGGAAGTGATTGGGTAGCGGCATCTAGAGAGTTGATTGCTTACTATCTAGATCCCAGAAATTTTTTAAATGATACCGAAATCTTTCAGTTTGAGACGCTTTCTTATGACAATACCTATCAGACCATTAATGGGATTCAGAATATTTTAAGCGGCAGTTTCATGTCAGGGAGTTATGTTGATACGGACGGTTGGACGGGTACTTATGCAGAGGCATTTGTCTATGCGGCGGAAAAGTCAGGAGTAAGTCCATATCATTTGGCGGCTCGTTGTATTCAGGAGGTCGGGACACAGGGAAGTGCCGCTACAGGAGGAAAGGTAAGCGGATATGAGGGAATCTTTAATTTTTATAATATCGGGGCTACCAGTTCAAGCAATCCTGTAGTATTGGGGCTAAGTTTTGCTTCTCAATATAATGACACTTATTTTTTGCCTTGGAATGCCAAGTGGAAGGCGATTGCAGGAGGGGCGATTTATCTGGGCACCCGTTATATTAATGTGGGGCAGGATACCTTATATCTGCAGAAATTTAATGTGCAGGGAAGCAATCCCTATACACATCAGTATATGACCAATGTGCAGGCACCTACTATGGAAGCAAGGAAGATGGCGGGGGCATACGGTTCGAATGTGAATCAGGCAATTGCGTTTAAGATTCCGGTTTATCAAAATATGCCTCAAGTGCCGTGTGAGGCACCGAAGGGAACCGGAAGTTCTGTTACGGCATTGTATTCGCTGACAGTAGATGGCTATTCACTTTCTCCGACCTTTCATAAGGATACATTAGAGTATGATCTGGTTTTAACGGAGATGGTAAATTATGTAACAGTTCGGGCTTCTACATTGGATGAAAATGCGAAAATATCGGGAACCGGTACGGTGGAATTAACAGCAGGGTTAAATAGTATACCGATTACGATTACAGCACAGAATGGAATTACTACGGTTTATACCATTAATATCAGTAATCCTTCGGATGATTCTACTTTTGATGCCGGAGGGTATTCGATTAATATAGAGGGAAAGATCTTTTTATCTGTATTAGATGGAGAGACATCGGTTACTATGCTGCATGGATTTGAAGTGGGAACTACAGTGGAGCAGCTTTCTAAGGAAATTACGACAACAAATTGCGGCTATCAGATTATCAATGCAGATCGGACAGAAAAGCAATTAGATTCGATTATAGCGACAGGAGATATTCTTCAGGTGACGGCTCTTTTTACAGGGGAAGTGATTAAAGAATATCCGATTGTGATTTATGGGGATGTCAATGGAGATGGGAAGATTACAGGAAGAGATATGCTTTATGTACAGCGTCATTTGTTGGATTTGGCACCTTTAACCGGACCTTATGCGGAGGCAGCGGATTTAAATTGGTCGGATCGGGTGGAGAATGAGGAGGGTGCAAAGGCCTCTACTATATCGGCAAGAGATATGTTGTATCTGCAGCGGCATTTATTGGATATGCAAAAAATTTCACAGAAATAAAAATACGAAAGGGTGATAAAAAATGAAAAGTATGAGAAAATGTATTGGTATAGCAGTTATGCTGTTGGTAGTGTTCTTTTTTCAGAGCAGTTTTATTTTGGCGGCAGAAGGAAGTGTCACATATGGTTCGACTTCTTATACTGCAACACAGGGAGAAAATTTTCAGGTTGGGGTTTATGTAAAGGGAAGCGAGGCAATTGGTGCCTATGAGTTCTATTTAGACTATAATCCTGATATGATGGAATATGTATCAGGTGCAGATTCTGGAGGAGCCGGAAGGTTGAAATTTGTGGGATATGGAAATGCCAGTTCGTATTCGTATATGCTGACGTTTCGGGCAATATCGGCAGGTAGTGCTACGATTAGTATTTCCGGAGCAGATTTAGGTCCTTTAAATCCTTCCAGCGGGGACTCGATGACTATTACAGAGGCTTCCAGTGCACCTGTGACAATACAGGGACCACGGACGGCTTCGGAGGACTGTGATTTGGCTTCTTTAATGTTGTCTCCAAGCGGGTTATATGGATTTTCACCGGATACGACAGAATATGATATTACAGTGCCTTATGATTTGACTAAAATTGTAGTAAGTGCAACGACCAGCAGTGATAAGGCGACTTATACGGTTTCGGATACGAATCTGAATGTAGGAGTGAATACGATTAAGATTACGGTTACGGCAGAAAGCGGTGCGACAAAGACATATAGTGTAATTGTCCGCAGAAAGCCGGAGGAAACAACAGCGGCGACTACTACACAGCCGCCGGAGACCACAACTGCAAGACGTACCGAAAATGAGACTACCGCTTCTTCTAGTCAGAATGAGACAACAGCTTCCTCTTCGGAGACGGGGCTTACTCCAGAGGAAATAGAGCAGTCCGTTTCGTTTTTTGTCAATGGAAAGGATATGTTTGTGGGGGAAGCACCAGACGGTGATTCCATTCCAGAAGGATTTTCAAAGACAACCGTGTCCTATCAGGAAAAAGAGATTTCTGCCTATAGCGGAGGAAGTCAGAATATTACGTTATTTTATATGGTAGATGGTTTAAATAGTAATGGTGGATTTTATGTTTATGATGTGGCAAATAATTCAGTTTATCCATATATTACACTGAAAAATACGGAGGGAAGTTATCTGCTTTTGCTTGCAGATGGAGTATCGGCTCCAGCAGGGTATAGTGCGACAACGATTACATTAGCCGGAGAGGATTCGGAGAGTGTACAGACTAATGTATCGGCATGGGTTTCGGACTCGGATTCAGAATTCTTTTTGGTGTATGCCTTAAACCCAAATGGAGATACTGGTTTTTATCAGTATGATACAAAGGAAAAGACGATTCAGCGCTATCATGCCAATGCAAAAGCTTCCGATTCTGCACAGGGAGATGCCTCTGATGTAGAAGAGTTAAAAGAAGCTTTGGCGGCAAGCAGGCAGGAGAATCAGAAGTCATCAAAAACTCATTTTATGATTATTATTACATTGGCAATCTTGAGTATTGTTTTGTTATTTACGATTATCGGACTGGTATTTAAGGTGCGGGGTATGGTAGGAAAGCAGGAGGTATTAGATGAGGATCTGGGAGTGGATTTTGCAGAATCAGAGAATATTCCAGAGGTAAGTGTGCCTAATATTAAAAAGGCAAAAAAGAAAGTGCAAGAAGAAGTTTTGGATTCCAAGCAACCAGAAAAGCCGCAGAAATCACAGAAACCACAGAAGGCAAGTAAAAAAGAGCCGGATTTTGAACCAGATTTTGATGAGGAAGTGGAATTTGAGCTGGACGATGACTTTGAATTTTTTGACTATGATGAGGACGACAACAGGTAGGTTGACAAGAGAAGAAAGTTAAGTTATACTGACAACAGGTGTTATAGAAAGAGTATAACAGATTTTTGAGAAAGGGGCGAAATGGATGCTTGTATTGTCCATTGATTTTAACAGTGAAGAAGCACTTTATATACAGCTTAGAAATCAGATCATCATGGGAATCGCTATGGAAGAGTACAAGGAGGGGGATTCCCTTCCTTCTGTGCGGCAGTTAGCAGACAGTATTGGAATTAATATGCATACTGTAAATAAGGCTTATTCTGTTTTGCGTCAGGAAGGTTTTGTAAAGTTGGACAGAAGAAAGGGTGCAGTTGTCGCCCTTAGCTACGACAAGATACAGACGCTGAATGAACTGCGTCAAAATATGAATGTGGTGCTGGCAAAAGGAATCTGTAAAGGAATTTCACGGGAAGAAGCACATCAGATTTTGGATCAGATTTATGATGAATATTTAGGGGTACGTTTTTAGTATTCAATAGGAGGAATGTATGCGAAGTTGTTTTACACAAAAAGCAATTATGGCACAGAAAGCAGCCGATAAGGCGGCAAAGGAGCTTGGACACGGATATATTGGGACAGAACATATTCTGTTAGGCTTGATTCGTACAAAGGACAGTCTTGCTGGAAATGTATTGGAAACGCATAATATTACAGAAGAAAAGGTGCTGGAATTAATGGAGCAGCTAATTGCACCGACTTCTAGGGTTAGCTTTGCCGATCCGGAAGGTTATTCTCCAAAGACAGAAAAAATATTGGAGGCAGCGGTAAAGGAGGCATCCCGCTTTCACAGCAGATTGGCAGGAACAGAGCATATCTTAATTGCGTTAATTAAAGAAATGGATTGTGTGGCTTCTAAGATGCTGATCTCTTTGGGTGCAAATATTCAAAAGATGTATGTAGATCTGCTGTTGGCAATGGGAGAGGACGGAAATCTTTATAAAGAGGATTTTCAGAATGGAAAACCTCGTCAGCGTACCAGAAGTACAACGCCGACATTGGATCAGTACAGCAGAAATCTTAATCAAAGTGCAAAAGAGGGGAAACTCGATCCCGTAATCGGAAGAGATCAGGAGATTGAACGGGTGATTCAGATCCTAAGCCGCCGTACAAAGAATAACCCATGTTTAATCGGAGAGCCGGGAGTTGGAAAAACGGCGATTGCAGAGGGGCTTGCTGCCCGGATTGTAGCAGGAAATGTGCCCGAGATTTTAAAAGAAAAGCGGGTATTGTCATTGGATTTATCTGGAATGGTAGCAGGATCGAAATATCGGGGAGAATTTGAAGAGCGGATTAAGCGGCTGCTTGCAGAGGTAAAGTCGGACGGCAGTGTGGTTTTATTTTTAGATGAACTGCATACGGTTATCGGTGCAGGGGGTGCAGAAGGAGCGATAGATGCTTCTAATATTTTAAAGCCGGCATTGGCAAGAGGAGAGATTCAGCTAATCGGAGCGACTACGGTTACAGAATATCGGAAATATATCGAAAAAGATGCGGCATTGGAGAGACGGTTTCAGCCGGTTACCGTAGAGGAGCCGACAGAGGAAGAGGCAGTAGCGATCTTAATGGGACTTCGTTCCTGTTATGAAGAACATCACAATGTAAAAATTACAGATGAAGCAATAAAGGCGGCTGTTCGTATGTCAGCACGCTATATCAATGATCGGTTTCTGCCGGATAAAGCGATCGATCTAATTGATGAGGCATCTTCGAAAGTGCGTTTGGGCACTTATCATGCACCAAAGGAATTAAAACAGTTAGATTTAGAGATCTATCAATTAGAACAGGAAAAAGAGGCGGCGATTTTAAAAGAAGATTATCCGCTGGCAGGAGAGATCAAAAAGAAACAGGTTAAAAAAGAAGAAAAAAGAGAAAAATTTTTATTAAAATTAAAAAAGGAACGGGAAAAGACTTCTTTTATTGTATCGGAAAATGAGATTGCAGATGTAGTTTCCGGCTGGACAAAAATCCCGGTTAAAAAGTTAGAACAAGAGGAGACAGAAAAGCTGCGATCCTTGGAAAGTGTGCTGCATAAACGGGTAGTCGGACAGGACGAAGCGGTTACGGCTGTAGCAAGAGCGATTCGGCGTGGGCGGGTCGGCTTAAAAGATCCGAAGCGTCCGATTGGATCGTTTTTGTTTTTAGGACCTACCGGCGTAGGAAAGACGGAAATCTGCAAGGCATTGGCGGAGGCTATGTTTGGAACGGAAACTTCTATTATTCGGGTGGATATGTCAGAATATATGGAAAAACACAGTGTATCTAAATTAATCGGATCGCCGCCGGGATATGTGGGATATGAAGAGGGAGGGCAGTTAAGTGAAAAGGTAAGACGCAATCCCTATTCCGTTATTTTATTCGATGAGGTAGAAAAAGCACATCCAGATATCTTTAATATTTTGCTGCAGGTATTAGATGATGGGCATATTACGGATTCGCAGGGGAGAAAGGTTGATTTTAAAAATACGATTATTATTATGACGTCAAATACCGGAGCAGAAAATATTATTTCACCGAAAAAGCTGGGATTTTTATCGGGAGAAAATGAAGAGGCAGACTATAAACGGATGAAAGACAGCGTTATGACAGAAGTAAAACGAATGTTTAAGCCAGAATTTTTAAACCGAATTGATGAAACGATAGTATTCCATGCATTGACAAAGATACAAATCCGAGAGATTGTAACCATTCTTTTAAATACCGTGATTCAGCGAGTTGCCGCACAGATGGAGATTACCTTGTCTGTTACGGATGAAGCAAAAGAACTTTTGGTAGAGCTTGGGTATGATGAGAAATATGGTGCCCGTCCGTTAAAACGAACGATTCAAAAGCGATTAGAGGATGAACTGGCGGAGAAGATTTTAGCCGGAGAGATTCATGCAGGAGATATTGTCTGTGTGGAGAGGAAGGAAAAGGAATTGAATTTTTCTAATAAAAAGGCAACAAAATACTAGTCAAGCAGATAAAACTATTATATAATAAAAGTATCAGAAGCGAAATGGCAAGCAGAATACACATTTTTAGGAGGGCAAATATATGCCAGTAGTAAACGAATTGATAAAGAAGGAAACAGACGGAAGTTTGAGCTTCGGAAATTATGAATTATCCGTAAAATCAAAGGTTGTAGATTTTGAGTATGAGGGTGATCTCTATAAGGTGAAGACTTATAAGGATATTACGAAGCTAGAGAGGAACGGAGTATTTGTCTATGAATCTGTTCCGGGAACCGCAGTCAACCGTTTTTCCTTTACAGAGAAAGGGGTTCAGTTCGTAGTAGAGGGAACAGAAAATCCGCAGATAACAGTGGGGTTAGAGGCAGATGCGGAATATAAGGTTTTAATTGACGGTGTGGTTGTCGGAATGATTCAGACAAATCTAGGAGGAAAACTGGTGTTTAGTACAGAGATTGGAGAAAGCAAAGCAGCTTCTGTTGAGATTGTGCGTGTAGAATAGGAAACAGAAAAAGATAAAGCAGAAAATAGTTCGAAAAGAAGGTTTTTCGCAGAGGGGAAAATCTTCTTTTTCTATGTACAGTTCTATTTTCTATGTAATTTTATAAAGGGAAAAGGGAGGAAAGGAAAAATGGCAAAAGGGAAAGGAAATGTATTTTTTTGTCAGGAGTGTGGATATGAATCGGCAAAGTGGCTGGGGCAGTGTCCTGCTTGCAAAGCGTGGAATGTATTTGTAGAAGAGCCTGCAGTTAAAAAAATAAGTGCGAGACAGGGCGGACTGATAGGGGGACGGACAGGAGCAGCAGAAAAGCGGCTTTCGGAGATTTCTATGGAAAAAGAAGAGCGGATGCTGACCGGGATTCGGGAGTTAGATCGGGTGCTTGGAGGCGGTGTGGTTTCCGGTTCACTGGTTTTGGTTGGAGGAGATCCGGGAATAGGAAAATCCACATTGCTTTTACAGGTCTGCAGAAATTTGGCAGAGACAAAAAAGGTCTATTATATTTCAGGGGAAGAGTCGCTGCAGCAGATTAAACTGCGTGCTGACCGGATAGGGACGTTTTCGGATCAGTTTTTTCTTTTATGCGAGACGAATCTGGAATGGATTAGAGAGAAGTTAGAGGAGGCAAAACCGGATATCGTGGTAATCGATTCCATACAGACTATGATGCGGGAGGATGTGTCTTCTGCTCCCGGAAGTGTAAGTCAAGTGCGGGAGTCAACCGGACTTTTAATGCAGATAGCAAAGGGACTGGGTATCTCGATTTTTATAGTAGGACATGTAACAAAAGAGGGAGTGGTAGCGGGACCTCGTGTATTGGAACATATGGTGGACACCGTGCTTTATTTTGAGGGAGATCGCCATGCAGCTTATCGAATTCTGCGTGGCGTAAAGAATCGGTTTGGTTCTACCAACGAAATCGGAGTATTTGAAATGCGGGAAAACGGGTTGGAAGAGGTGGAGAATCCTTCCGAATATATGTTAAATGGAAAACCACAGGGGGCTTCCGGCTCGATTGTAACATGTGCGATAGAGGGAACCCGTCCGATTCTTTTAGAGGTGCAGGCATTGGTCTGTAAGACAAATTTCGGACTGCCTAGACGAACCGCTGCCGGAACGGATTATAATCGGGTTAATCTTTTAATGGCGGTCTTAGAAAAGCGGGGCGGACTTCGGCTTTCCGAGTGTGATGCCTATATTAATATTGCAGGGGGACTAAAGTTAAATGAACCTTCTTTGGACTTGGGAATTGTAATGGCGATTATCTCAAGTTATCGGGATCGGGCGGTGGAGGATAAGACGATTGTATTTGGAGAAGTGGGGCTTGCCGGAGAGGTGCGGGGGATTCGAATGTGTGAGGCACGGGTAAAGGAGGCATTTAAGCTGGGGTTTCGTACTTGTGTGCTGCCAAAAGTTTCACTTAGCAATATTGAGGTGCCGCAGGGGATGCGGATGGTTGGAATCGGGAATCTAGGGGAAGTGATGCGTTGGATGGAGGGAGCTGGATGAAGATAGGTATTTTTTTGGTTCTGCTGGTTTTAGGGGGATTGCTTGTGCTGTTTTTTCGATGGGGATATCGGGAAAATCAGCATTTGGTTCTGACACGGTATTCGATAGAATCGAAAGAAATTCCTGTCGGATTTGACGGCTGTAAAATTGCTTTTTTATCAGATCTTCATAACAATGAATTTGGGGAGAAAAATCAGAGGCTAAAAGAGGCACTTTTGGCAGAAAAACCTGATTTGGTTTTGATCGGCGGGGATATGATGGTGGGAAAGCCCGGGGCTTCTTATGCGGTGGCATTGGAATTGGTTTTGTGGATTCAGGGGCATTTTCCTGTGATCTATGGAATGGGAAATCATGAGTATCGGGTTCGTCAGAATACGGTGCTTTATCAGACGCTTTACCAGGAGTATGCCGGGGCATTGAAAGAGAAGGGGATTGAGATTTTGGATAATGAGAGGCGGTATTGGGAGCGGAATGGGGAGCGAATTGTGATATATGGATTGACAATTGGGCAGTATTATTATAAACGGCTTAAGATAGAAGAGATGGATAAGGAGTATCTGACGGATTGTCTTGGAAAGAGGGAAGAGGGGTTTTCTATTCTTTTGGCTCATAATCCGGTGCATTTTCCTGCTTATGCACAGTGGGGGGCTCGGTTGGTGCTGGCTGGGCATAATCATGGAGGGG
>CAJUEI010000065.1 GCA_910585255.1 uncultured Lachnospiraceae bacterium | reverse complement strand
TCTGAATCAAATCAGAATATGTAATCATCATTCGCAGCCCTCCTTTCTTTCGTCTAGAGGGTATTGCTTGTCCCTCCGAAAAAGAGGGCAGCCGCCTTTGGCTCTATGGTTTCCCACGCTCCAAGTATAACACACATTTCTTTATTAGGCAATCACTCTATTCTATTTTTTAACCTATTATTATTTTCATTTTAGATAGTAATATCTTTTATATAGAATTTCTCGGACTTTCTAATGCAGTTAATTGTTCCTTTGTCATACTCAACTCTCCTCCTCATACATCACTTCTAATCCATAAGCCTTTGCTACCTCATGTTCTATCCGGCATCCCCTTACGTTCTCCCATCCTTTACAAAAATAAACCACATGACAAAGACTCATATTCTCTAATAATTTGGCAAGAAAACATAATGGAATCTGCACCACTCCCCTTTATTCCATATTCTTCCTGCTGTACCATTCATCCGTAAAAAGAGTATTGACCATTTCATAACCCTTTTCTTCTAAAACCTGAATTGCCTTTTCTCTTGTTGCAACAATTTCTTTCTCTGTTTTTCCACCCATAAGCTGGCTTAACATTGCTTTTTTCACCCCTTCTAAAAATAAACATAAAAAACACCTTTGAAAATCTATTTTCAAAAGTGCCAATCACACTGCCTTTATCATCCATTTATCAATAACTTTTGTATCAGTTCCAAATCTGGGATTTCAAAAACAAGCTCATTTTTCAACAGATCAAAGTCATCAAATCTTAACCCAACAAATTCCTGTCTTTTACCTTCCGTGCTTGCCTTTATTTCAAAGATTTTTTCAGCATCCACAGAATCAAAACTGAAACCTTTTTGAAAGTCGATGTCTCAACAAATAATAAAAGATACCATAATTCTCTTTGTACCTTTTTAAAGTGTCCCCAACCTTGCAACCTGTACCTGCTTTTCCTCTATTTCCACCCGACCATCCGTCCTAGCAATGCAGTATCTGCGTCCAGCAGACAATAAGAACACTTCGCCATTTTCTAGATGTAACGTGGCAATCACTTCTTTTACAATTCGATTACACATATTTTATCTTCTCCTTTTCTAAATCAAACATTTTCTGAATAAAAAAAGAGCCTATTGCCAAGCCCTTTTATTTTTCTATCTGCTTTTTCTTTATTAAAATTAAATATCGTACCAAAAGATATGAGAGAACCACGACCACTAGCATAAAACATGGTAACTACTTTCTCTCTCGTTCTTTTATAAAATATTCTCGTTCCTTTATAAAACGTAAAAGTGTTTCCTTTCCTTCTTTTTTCTTTTCTTCTGTTAATTTAACCTCTCCAACAATTTTAAATTCTGGAATATCCGCCTTTATCATTCTTATACGTTCTTCTTCTGTCAAATCTTTATCATTATCCTCATACATAAATCACACCTCCTCTAATAAAATATACCATATTCCATCATAAAACACTTTAGAAATAACAGCAAATTGAAATTTCCTTTCATAAAGTACCTCTTGTTCATCCAAACCAACCATACTAATATCCCTACCTTTTTGAGAATTTTGAATATAAATCCAAATTCCAGCTTTATCATCATATCCAAATTGTTTCGATGTACTCCAATATTGATCTGTCGTAATTATTGTTCTTATGGGATTACTACTATACTTTGGAATTTTTGATAAAGCAGTATCTAATTTATTTACAAAACTTTGCTATATTGGACTAAGTTTCTCTATATCACTATCAATTGTTCGAAGTAAATGGAGAATTTGAAATTATAAAATCATGAAGATTGTCTGTTTCAACATATTCTTTCTGACTATTATAGCATTTTAGCACATAAAATTGCCTTATATCGAAAAAAACATCTGCCGCTATTGTTGTATCATAATTCCAACCTGTTTCGTCAGTTGCTCGATATGGCTCATTGCATCTCTCCAAAAATTGATATATTTGATTTCTGGCTTTTAGATTTATGGACAAAGCAATCTTTTTTTCTTTTATATCTTTAGCATGTCTTTGGGAAAATGGGATAAACAACGCATTTTCCTCTTTCTGATACACCCTCCATCCATAAACATCTCGATTAGAAACCTTATTAGCAGGATAAAGCTCATATCCATCATTTTGCAATAGCCTATTGATTTCTGCCAAAAATTCTTTCCAGTATCCTTTTTCAAATCTAACAGTTGGATGGAATACCTCGCAAAGAAATTTCAAATATGTTTCATCTTCACCATCTTGTAACCCAAATCGCTCATCTTCAAAAACCCAATAATATGGATAGTCATCATTATTAACCGTATGCTGCCAAATATCCTGCTCTGCATTTTCAAATCTTGAATCATCACTTGGCATATTTCTTAAATCATATATTCTTTTAAGAAAATCCATTTCTTCAATCCTACCAAAATAGTGATAGGAAACTGTCTTAGTATCAAAAAATTCATCTATCTCCAATCCATTTCGGAATAAATCCAAAATATCACGCTTTGTTATCTCCGTAATACGTTTCATAGTTTCCTCCTTCCGCAATCATAATATAAACATATTTATCATACTACTCCTATAAGATTTTTTCAAGAAAAGCGTATCACTATTTCTAATGACACGCCCATAATTTCAGATGACCTCAAAATGCTTCAAAGCATCCTTTATTGCTTCAACCTTCTCTGGTGTCGGATGCTTCCTCGGCTGTTTCAATTCCTCTACCGCATTAGGGGCATCATACATCAGCAATCCTAACTCCCTCTTCACCTCTGCGATATATGTGGTATGTACTTTGAATCCATACTTCACTTCTATGTACTCCTTAATCATTTTGTAAGTAACATGCTCTTTCGGCTTGTATGCTGTGGCTCTCTTGACAATATCATCAATCGACACTTTACCCTAACCCTCGCCAAACTCGACTTTTATGTTGATTACACTGTCGGGTTTTTATGCGAAAGCATTACAACCGTCTCCACACTCACCGTCTGCGGAAACATATCCACCGGCGTTGCCTCCACAAGCCGATATCCCAACCCATCCAAAATTCCGACATCCCTAGCCAATGTAGCCGAATCACAGGATACATAAACAATTCTTTCCGGTTTCATCTCTGCAATCGTCAAAAGCAGCCCCTCTTCACACCCTTTCCGAGGCGGATCGACCACCACCACATCTGCCCGCTCCTGATATTTCCTATACCAAGCCGGAAAAACTTCTTCTGCCTTTCCTGTAAAAAATTCTACATTTTCTATCTGATTTCTTTTCGCATTTTCTTTGGCATTTTCAACAGCCCGTTCCACTATCTCTACCCCATAGACTTTTTTTGCCTTCTGTGCCAAAAATAATGAAATGGTTCCTATTCCGCAGTATAAATCCCAGACAATCTCCTTTCCGCTCAGTTTCGCATACTCCAATGCCTTTTTATAAAGCTGCTCTGTCTGTATAGGATTTACCTGAAAAAAGGAAAGCGGAGAAATCTGAAAGCAAATCCCTCCAATAAAATCCGTAATAAAGTCTTTCCCCCAGACGGTTATTAATTCCTTTCCCAGAATTACATTGGTCTTTTCCTGATTACAATTTACCATTATGCTTGTTATACGCTCAAATATCTTCAGACGCTCTGCTAATTCCTCTGCATAGGGCAGCCTCTTTCCGTTAATAATCACGCAGACCATAATTTCCTTTGTATAATAGCCCTTTCGAATCAATATATGCCGCACAAGCCCGGTATGCGTCTCCTCCTGATAAGGCTCTATCTGATAGGCTTCCATAAATTTTAATATTACTTCTAGTATCGCCTTATTTTCTCTGCAACCAATCATACAATCTTTATGTTCAATAATTGAATGGGTTCGTCCGGCATAAAATCCAGTAACCAGTTTTCCCTCTTTATTTCTGCCAACCGGAAACTGTGCCTTATTTCGGTAGTGAAACGGATCTTCCATTCCGATAATCGGACGAAGCAGATAGTCTGTTACTTTTCCGATTCGTTCCAAATGATTTTTTACTTTATTCTCTTTAAAACGCAGTTGTTCTGGATAGGAATAAAAAGAAAGCTGACAGCCTCCGCACTGTCTCGCCACATCACAATATGGCTCTACCCGATTCGCAGAAGGCTGTATCAGCCTTATCAGCCGTCCATAGCCATAATTTTTCTTTACTTTTATTAACTTTACCTCTGCCACGTCCCCGATTACAGTATCTTTTACAAATATGGGAAAGCCATCCAGCTTTCCCACACCGTTTCCGTCCATATCCGCATCTATAATAGTAAGAGAATAGATTGTATTTTTTTTATATTCCATCTCTTTTAAACTCCATTCTTTATTTCTTTACCAGTCCCGGCTGGTACGCCGAATATTAGAATCCACAAATCGATTAAATCCAAGCCATCCGTCATTCTCTCCGGCACCGGTTAAAAGTTCGGTCATCATCTCCATTCGGTCATCGGCAATATCGGCAATATTTAATGCCATTGCTTCTACCAGAGCTGGTTTTTTGGGAGAGCCATACTCTAACTCTCCATGATGGGCAAGAATACAATGTTTTAATTCACTCTCCAACTTTTTAGGAAAATTTTCAATCTTTTGAATCCGTTTGCCAAGCAGCTCATACCCCATCACAATATGCCCTAATAGCTGTCCGTCATCTGTATAGTCGTTCTCCGGGAAACTGGATATTTCCCATATCTTCCCAATATCGTGAAACATCGCCGCTGGTATTAACAAATCATACTGGAGGATTGGATAATATTTTGTAAAATCGGCACAGATCCGAGTAACGCCCAATGTATGTTCTAAAAGTCCTCCAACAAATCCATGATGTACTGTTTTTGCAGCAGAATGTTTTTTAAAATGACGAATAAAAGCGGCATCTTCTTTAAAAAAAGAATCTACTAACTTTTTCATATAGGGATTGGAAATTTTTTCTGCATATTTCATTAATTCAGCATACATCTGTTCGACATCTTTATTCGTAGTCGGTACATAATCTGCCGGATTATATTCCTCTTCACGCACCCTGCGAATCCGCTTTACATTGAGCTGTAATGCCCCGTTAAAACTGGTCACTTCTCCGGTTACTTCTACATAATCTAGTACCTCAAACTCATCAATTCCCTGGGAATTCGGATCCCAGATCTTTGCATCAATTACACCGGTTTTATCCTGCAGTGTCAGATTGTCATATGCCTTTCCGTTTTTGGTCATAGCAGACTGCTTCTTTTTACACAGATAAACATCTAAAACTCGTTCCCCTTCATGCAGCGTCTCAATATATTTCATATTCCTCTCCTTTTTCTTTTTATACTCTTCGAACAATCCTTTTTTTGTCTGCACATTTCATTATGTTACCGCTCTTTTAATACGGCATCCACTTCAATACTTCGGTATTCCTCCCTGCTGGCACGAAGAATCGTTACTGTTATACTTTCTTCAACCGAATGAGCCTCTAAAAAATTTCGAAGTACCTTCATGGTTTTCATATCCATTTCATTGATAGAAACAATAATATCCCCACTCTGAATTCCTGCCTGATATGCAGGAGAACCTGCCACAGCCTCTGCCACATAGATTCCAAGCGGCAGTCCCATACTGTCTGCAATGTCATTTGTCACCTCCTGTCCGATAATGCCAAAATACGGAACACTCCATCCATTTGATAACAACTCCAATGTTCCTTTTACATCAGAAACAGCAATCGCTGTAACAATATTGGAACTGCTCTCACTTTTATATTCTTTTGTAATAATCCCTACCACTTCCCCTTTTAAATTCAAAAGAAATCCATTGCCAGAAGAATCGGAAAGTGCCGTTGTATTAATTAGTCTTAAATTGGCATCTATGGTCTGTGTTGTTTTTCTGGTATTTGTAACCACTCCATAGGACATCGAATAATTATATCCCATCGGATTCCCCGCTACAATAATCGGATCTCCCTGTTTTACCGTATAGGAATTTCCCAATACAGCAGCCGAAATCTCTTCCAAATATTCCGGTTCCAAAAAAGAAGTCTCAACAGCAACCACTGCAAGTCCAGTAATGGTATCCAATTTCCGCAGTACGGCACTGCACTCCGTTCCATTTAAAAAAGTCACACTGATATCATCTGCATTATGAATACTATCCGCATCTGTCATAATTAAAAGTTCTTTCTCGGTCTTATTATAGATTAATCCAGAGGTCTCTTCCGAGGATTCAAATGCATTATTAAACCAGTCCACATTGTTTTGAGAAGAAGTGACCGTTACAATAGAGCGATTTACTGCAGTAACCACTTGATATAATTCACTATAGAGCTCCATATAATCCTCTATTGTTAAAGGATGCTCCTTTAATGCTTCTTCTAACATCTCTTCTATGGATTGTGTCGGGGGTTCTGTCACGGTCTCTCCGCTGCCTGTCGGCTCTGTAACAGCCTGATTGTCTCCCGATTCCGGCGGACTTTCTGATTCCATGTTTTCTTTAGTATCTTCAGATATATTTTTTTCTGATGCGTCTTCATCCCGAGGAATTTTTACAGAATCCCTAATCGGTTTCTCTGTATCCGGACGGACATAGGGAAGAACAAAAGCAAATGTCACACCTGCAACCACACCAAACACCACAGCAAGCAAAACCGCTTCTAAAAACTTTAGAATATGCCGTTTTATCCTCCCCTTTGAAGGTTTAATCTGTTCTGTTACAAAGGAAAATGCTTCTTGTTTCTCTCCGTTTCCCTTACCAGTCATCCTCTCCCCTCCTTTATACTGCAAAGTAATTGGGCAAACAATACTCTCTTATCAAGAATAATTGCATAGGTAACTATATTTCACACTCTTAAACTATTCAAAATAGTATAACAATTTATTGTGAACAATTTATGAATGAAATTATGATTCTTTTGCTTTTGCAAGAGAAAAGATAAATTCTGTCCCAACACCTTCTGTAGAAATAACATCAATATTTTCTTTATGAGCCAAAACAATTTCTTTCGCTATGGAAAGCCCTAAACCTGTTCCTGTCTTATCCTTTCCCCTCGATAAATCTGTTTTATAAAACCGATCAAACACCTTCGAAACCGAATCTTTTGGAATCCCAATCCCGGAATCCTTTACCGATATAAATACTTTCTCATTCTGTTCTGTTACCTGAATCTGAATCGAAGAATTCGGATAGCTAAACTTTACGGCATTATCAATCAGATTGTAAAGTACCTGCTGTATCTTCCCTATATCTGCCGTTACATACTGCTCCCTATTTGAAAAAGTCAGTACAAAAGAAATCTTTTTAGGATTACAGACTCCTTCAAACGTAGCTACTGTATTTTTAATCATTAAATTAATATCAAAGGTACCAATATCTAATAATGTTTTCTTGGTATCATAGGAATTTAATGTCAAAAGACTGCTGGTCAGTTTCCTAAGCCGCTCTGTTTCAAATATCACAATATCCAAATATTTTTCCTGCATTTCATAGGGAATGGTTCCGTCTTTCATTGCCTCAATATATCCTTTAATAGAAGTTAGAGGAGATCGAAAGTCATGAGAAACATTTGCTACAAATTTTTTTTGATATTCCTCTGATTTATTTAATTCATAGGCCATATAATTTAACGTAGCCGCCAGATAGCCAATCTCATCACTTCCCTTTACCTTTAACCGGTGCTTTAGATTCCCGGAAGCATACTCATTTGCTGCCTCTGTAATCTTTTTAAGAGGCAGATAGACGCTAATTGTAAAAATCACAAGAATAATTAAGGACAATAAAAAGATCACTAATAACGTAATATAAGAAATCCGAAGCAGTTCCTCTTTCTCCCGCTCAATCGAATCCACACTAGAATGAATAATAATATATCCCTTTGTTCGAAAACTAGAAGTAATCGGTGCCGACACCGTAATCACATCCTGAGAAAATAAATTATAATATCGCCCAGTCTGGTACTGCTTTGCCCCAATCGCCGCCGGATCAAACTCCTCAATTACCGTTCCCGTCCAGGTGTTTCTGGTATCCAGCATAATCTTACCAGTAGCATCTGTCATCCAGATCTGTACATCCAAAAATGTATCCACTGCCCGAAGCTGTGCTTCTACCTCCGAAAATGTCATCTGCTTGCTATAGTAATGAGAACCGAACTGAGTTGCAATTAAATTTGCCTCATTATAAAGTGTCTCTGCCTTTTTCGAAGCCAGGTGACGAAATGTCCAATCCGAGGTTAAAAAAGTAATGGCAAAAAATCCTAACAGGGCAAAAATCAGATATGCCAGGATAAACTTAAGATAGACCGTTCCCTTTTTCATATCTAGCCTCGTTTCAATTCAAACTTATATCCGATTCCCCATACCGTAGAAATCCCCCATTTTTCATGATCCTTAATTTTTTCTCTTAACCTCTTAATATGCACATCTACCGTTCGAGTATCCCCAATATACTCATAACCCCAGATATGATCTAAAAGCTGCTCCCTGGTAAAAACCTGATTCGGTGAAGAGGCAAGAAAATATAAAAGTTCTAATTCTTTAGGAGGCATCTCTATCGTTTCTCCCTTATAAAATACCGAATAGTTTGTTAAATTAATAACCAGATCTTCATACTCTACATATTCTCCCTGCTGTTCCGTTCCTGCAGCATAATTTCCAGAAGAGGGCTGATACCGCCGCAAAACGGCTTTTACTCTTGCAACCAATTCTTTCGAATCAAACGGCTTAATCATATAGTCATCCGCCCCCAATTCCAATCCCAAAACTTTATCAAAAATCTCTCCCTTTGCCGAAAGCATAATAATCGGAACCTGAGAATTTTTTCGAAGCTCCCGGCAGACCTGATAGCCGTCAATGCCGGGCAGCATTAAATCCAATAGAACCAAATTTGGTTTATAGACAGGAAAAACGGAAAGTGCCTCTTCCCCATCATTTACAATTTTTGCATCAAAACACTCTTTTATTAAATAGAGGGAAATCAATTCCGCAATATTGTTATCATCATCCACAATCAAAATCTTCTGTTTCGCTGCCATACTCTTTTCTCCCTTTCATCTTTCTTTTTTTATAATATCCTCCCCAAACGCTCATTCTTATCGAAATATCACAATCGTAACCCCGGCATCTCCTTCTCCATACTCGCCCAGATGATATTCCTTTACATTCCGCATCCGCCGCAAATGCTCATGTACTGCCTTTCGAAGTGCCCCGGTTCCCTTTCCGTGCACAACGCGAACCTGCGTTAAATGTGCCAGATAAGCATCATCTAAATATTTATCTAACTCGGAAATTGCCTCATCTACCATCTTTCCTATTAAATTAATCTCAGGAGAAATAGAAGCACTTTTTGACATCTTAATCTTTCCGGCACTGCTTCTGCTTATACTAGGTCCTGTAATCACCGTCTCATCAATTAACTCCAGATCCCGAATATTTAACTGTGACCGCAGAATCCCCATCTGTACAAATAAATCCCCCTTACTGTTAGGAAGCGTACTAACGGTTCCATTGACTCCCATTGAAAGCACCCGAACCGCATCACCAATATGAAATTCAGAAGCTTTATGTTCTTTCTTTTTTACGGAAGCTGTCTTTTTTACAGAAAGTGTTTCATTCTTTTGATTGATTTTTTCCCGAAGCTTTGTTCGCTGCTGCTCCATCTCTTTTCCGGTCATTCCTTTTTGGAACATCCGAATCGTCTCATCTGCATACTCCTTTGCCTCCTGCAAAACCCGCCGTGCCTCTTCATTCGCTTCCCGAATCATCCGCTCTTTCTGCTCTTCAAACCGTTCCTGCTTCTTCTCTAACTGCTGTTTTAATTGCTCTACTTTTTCCTTATAAGCGGCAATCTCTTCCTGTTCTTTCTCAATTGTCCGCTTGCTGTTTTCCAAATCTGCAATTAAATCCTCAAACTCTACATCCTGCTCCGTCACCCGCTGCCTGGCATCTTCTATAATATAATCAGGCAGCCCCAGCTTCCCAGAGATAGCAAATGCATTGCTCTTTCCCGGAATTCCGATTAAAAGCCGATACGTAGGACGCAGTGTTTCTATATCAAACTCGCAGCAGGCATTTTCTACCCTAGATGTAGAAAGGGCAAATACTTTTAATTCGCTGTAGTGTGTTGTCGCCATAGTACGAATTCCCTGATGATGCAGAAAAGAAAGAATTGCTGTAGCAAGTGCTGCTCCTTCTGTCGGATCGGTTCCTGCCCCCAACTCATCGAATAAAACCAATGAATTGGTGTCCGCCTTTTCTAAAATCTTTACAATATTGGTCATATGAGAAGAAAATGTACTTAAACTTTGTTCAATACTCTGCTCGTCTCCAATATCGGCATAAATCTCTTCAAATACCGCAAGCTCCGATCCCTCAAAAGCCGGAATATGAAGCCCTGCCTGTCCCATAAGAGAAAGCAGTCCTACGGTTTTTAAAGATACGGTTTTCCCTCCGGTATTCGGTCCTGTCACTACTAAAAGATCAAAGTCTTTTCCTAAATGAATATTAGAAGGCACGACCTTTTTCGGATCGAGCAGCGGATGTCTCGCCTGTTTTAATACTAGATTTCCCTGATTATTGAATTTGGGTTCGCTTCCCTTCATATCTTTTGACAAAAGAGCCTTTGCAAATATAAAATCCAATTTTGTTAAAATCCGAAAATTCTCTAAAATTTCTTCCATATAGTCTGCCGTCTGATTGCTTAAGATCGCCAAGATCCGTTCTATCTCTTCCTGTTCCTTTATCGACAGCTCTTTTAAATCATTATTTAATTTTACAACTGCCATTGGCTCGATAAAAAGGGTCGATCCGCTGGAAGACTGATCGTGAATCATTCCCGGAACCTGTCCCCGATACTCCTGTTTTACCGGAATACAATATCTTCCATTCCGCATGGTAACAACCGTTTCCTGCAGATATCCTTTTGTGCTCTGACTGTTGACCATAGAATTTAACTGACTATGAATCCGTTCATTTGCAGTCTGCATCGAACGCCGGATATCCTTTAATGCCGGACTTGCCTCATCTGCCATCTCTTCTTCCGAGATAATGCAGCGAGTCAGCTCATGGTTTAAAGGCGTCAGCGGCTCTAATTTGGCAAATAGACCATCCAATGTATCATCCGGCAAATCTGTTGTATCACTTCTAGAAAAAGTTTTTACTCGATTTGTTGTCTCAAGAAGGGAGCTGACGGCTAACAGTTCTCCCATTCCCAGCACACTTCCTACCTTTAACCGCTGAAAAGAGGCACGGATATCCCGAATTCCCGAAAAAGAAATACTTCCCTTCTGTACAATCCGCCGATAGGCATCACTGGTCTGTGCCTGATGTTGCCGAATCTCTTCCAAATCAGACAAGGGCATCAGGTTACGGCAAAGCTCTTTTGCATAGTCGGAATAGGCGTAGTTTTCTAACCGTTCTGTAATTTTATTGTATTCTAATGTCTTTAAAACTTTTTCGTTCATAAAAAACTCCTTTTTTCTAAATGGAAGCCGTTTCAATAGCGGCTTACCAATGCAGCCGATGCAGTTCTCCCGTTAGCTGCATCTGCTCAAACTTGGTTTGGCGAAGTGCTTCATAAAGCACAACCGCCACAGAATTAGAAAGGTTTAAAGAACGTATGTTTGATTTCATCGGAATCCGTATACAGGTCTCTTTATAATTTACTAAGATTTCTTCTGGAATTCCAGCACTTTCTTTTCCAAACATAATATAATCATCCGCCTGATAGGATACCTCACTATAAATCTGCTTTGCCTTTGTCGTTGCCATATAGATTCTTGCCCCGGCATTTCGTTCTAAAAACTCCTCAAAATTCTGATATACGGTAACATCTAAATCTTTCCAATAGTCTAATCCGGCACGTCTTAACTGTTTTTCTTCCAGACAAAAACCCAGCGGCTGAATCAGATGCAGCCTGCTTCCGGTAGCAACACAAGTCCGTCCGATATTTCCAGTATTCGCCGGAATCTCCGGTTCATGCAATACAATATTCATTTTTCTCTCCTGATCATAAGGCAAAGGCTGTACGCCCGAAAGCAGCACAGCCAAAAAATCCTCTAATTTTTGTTCTTCTCCTCCAAACGCTCTACAAAATGTCGTATTCGTCCCAACGCTTTTTTCAAATCCTCCAGGGAATAGGCATAAGAAATCCGCAAAAATCCTTCTCCACACGCCCCAAAAGCTGTTCCCGGCACTACCGCAACTTTTTCCTCTTCCAAAAGCCGAGAAGCAAACTGTTCCGAACTCATCCCGAATTTTTTAATACTCGGAAAAATATAAAATGCCCCAAACGGTTCAAAACATTCCAGTCCCATCTCCCGCAGCGTATGTACCATATATCTTCTTCTCTGATTATATGCCTCCCGCATCCGATCTACATCTGGATCACCGTTCCGCAGAGCTGCTATCGCCGCATACTGACTGGTGGTCGGTGCACACATAATGGCAAATTGATGGATCTTTAACATCTGTGCCAGAATCTCTTTTGGTGCTGCCGCATAGCCTAACCGCCATCCGGTCATTGCATAAGACTTCGAAAATCCATTGATTAAAATGGTTCTCTCTTTCATTCCGGGAAGAGAAGCAATCGTAACATGCGGCTCAGCATAACTTAATTCCGAATAAATTTCATCGGAAATCACCAGCAGATCCTTTTCAATAATAATATCGGCAATTGCCTCTAAATCCTCTTTTCTCATAATCGCTCCAGTAGGATTATTCGGAAACGGTAAAAATAATACTTTTGTCTTTGGTGTAATGGCATCTAAAAGTTTCTGTCTTGTCAGGCGAAATTCGTCCTTTTCCTCTAACTGAATCACAACTGGTTCTCCCCCTGCCAATATCGTACATGGCAGATAAGATACAAAACTAGGCTGAGGAATTAAAACTTCATCTCCCGGATTTAACACGGCACGAAGAGCAATATCAATCGCCTCACTCCCTCCGACCGTCACCAAAATCTCTTTTTGATGATCATAAGTCACCTGACATCTTCTGTCTAAATAGCGGCAAATCTCAGCCCGCAGTTCTTTCAGCCCCGCATTTGATGTATAAAAAGTCCGTCCCTTTTCCAGAGAATAAATCCCTTCCTCTCGGATATGCCACGGAGTATCAAAATCCGGTTCGCCCACGCCCAAAGAAATCGCATCCTTCATCTCACTGACAATATCAAAAAACTTTCGGATTCCAGAAGGCTCAATCTGCACAATTTTATCTGATAAAAAGTTTCTCATGGTGTCACTAACATCCTTTCATCATGTACGGTTTCCCCCAAAACAGTTCCGTGATCCTTATATTTCTTCAATACAAAATGGGTTGCGGTACTTAAAATCGCATCCAAAGGAGCCAGCTTATCCGAAACAAACTGAGCCACTTCTTTCATTGTCTTCTCTTCTATAATCACGGTAAAATCAAACCCGCCCGACATCAGATATACCGCATTGACCTCGGAAAAATTATAAATCCGTTCTGCAATCCGGTCAAATCCCTGCCCTCTCTGCGGTGTTACCTTAACTTCAATTAATGCCGTCACCTTCTCTGCTCCTGTCTTATCCCAATTAATCAAAGTATGATAGCCGCAGATAATCTTTTCCTTTTCCATCTCTGCAATCTCATTCGCAACCGCTGCTTCTGATTCTCCAAGCAAAATGGCCAGTTCCTTTAAATCAATACGGCTATTTTTTTCCAAAACAGCCAAAATTTTATCTCTCATCTGCTCAACCTCCAACCTTATTCTCTGTCAGCCCTTTTAATAACTCATTCATCTTCGGCGGCTCCAAATACCGTTTTTCTTCTTCCTGAAAGAGCACCCGCTCTTTCCTCTCTGTTATCCTGCCAATCACTGCTGCACAGAATCCTCTTTGTGTAAATTCCTCAGCCAAGCGGTGTCCCTCTTCTGTCACTATAAGCAAACTTCCGGCAGAAGGAATCTGATAAGGATTGACTTGAAAAAATTCGCAGACCTCAACCGTCTCCTGCCGAATCGGAATCTCCCGTACCTTTACTTCCAATCCCAATCCCGCTGCCTCCGCCAGTTCCCAGAGTGCTCCAAATACTCCGCCCTCTCCGACCGCATGCATTGCCTTTACCCCATACCGGACAGCCGCCTCAGCCTCTTTCACTGCAGAAATCCTATCAAACATTCGCTGTATCTGTTCCACAAAAGCAGGGGAAAACCGCTTCAATAACTCCTCTTCCCGCTCAAAAGCAAGCATCACTGCCCCTTCCGTTCCAGCATCTTTTGTCATTACAATATCCATACCTGCTTTTATCTGTCTAGGAGTTACCCATTCCTTCTCCCCGGTTTCTCCATAAGCAGATATCGTAATCATCGGCTTTAACAGCCCTGTTACAGACTCCGCATATATCCCCGCTACTTCGGTTTTCAATTCTGCTGCTGCATCTCTTAGCTGCTCTATCTCTCCCTTTAAATCCGACTCCCAAAACCAATCAGGAAATAAAAAACTCACCCAGATACTCTTTCCTATGGCTCCCATAGCCGCCAGAGAATTAATTGCCCGATAAAGTGCAAACACCCCTATCTTTTTTGTTATTCCTGTCACAGTAGCGGCAGAAGTGACCGGGCAGACTCCGCCAATCGCCCGGTGCACACAGGCATCCACTCCTATCCCCGCACTCTGACAAATCTTCTGTGTATTCTTCTCCACTATCCCGTTTAAAAACAGCCGCTTATAAACAGCCTCCGATATCTTTCCAGGTCTCATCATCTTAACCAACCGGAACAATCACATCGGAAGCAGGTTCCGGCACTCCTGGCGTCTCTGCCGTTCCCGGTGTCTCTGGTACATCTGGTGCCGGTGCCCCTGGTGTCTCTGATACTCCTGGGTCTGGTGCTTCCGGTGCACCTGGTGTCTCTGGCACTCCTGGAGCCGGTGCCTCCGGTGCCCCTGGTGTTTCTGGTACTCCTGGCGTCTCTGGTGCAGCCGTTGTCTCAGACTCTGGAATATCCCCCGGTGCAGATTCCGAAGGTACTGTAGTTTCTCCTGGTGCTCCCTCTTCCGAAGGTGCCGGTGTTTCAATCGGATTTCCATTCTCATCTGTTGCAGGTTCTGTAACTACTGGTGTTCCGTCTGGATTTGTCTCCGGTTCTAAAGTAGCCGGATCGGCAGGACCGGCAATTACATAGTTTGGTGCCGGTGCATAATAACTGGAATTAATCCGCTCGGAGGACTGCTTCTCTCCGTCTATATAGACATGTTTATACAGTTCTGCCCGATATCCGGTATGACTGCTCTGGGTTACAATCCAGGTTCCCACTGGCTTGCTTGCATCTACCGTAACCACATCTGCCCCAGGAGAAAGCACTTCCACTACACGACTCTCATATTTAATTGTCCGATTCTTTGGTCGTTCGTCATGTCCATATAAATTAAAAGTCAAATGCTTATTCTGCACAACTCCTTCCAAATAGATTGGTGCATTGGTGTTATTTTTAAATTTAAAATCCATTCCGCTGCTCTCTGCAATAGCAGCATCGGCAGAAAGGGGCACATAACCCACCGTCAGCCCATGATTGTTCCTCTGCACTACTTCTAATTCTGCCAGCAGCACGGCATTATACAGCGTAGTAGACACCTGGCAGACACCGCCTCCATAGCTGTCAACCGACTTCCCGTTCAGATACGATCCAGCCAGAAAATACCCATTCTCTGCCGTAAAAGGAACCATCCGATCTAGACAGGAAAATGTCTCTCCTGGCAGCAATACCGTTCCGGTCATCAATTTTACCGCATTTTCAATATTTCCGCAGCGGTTCGAACTAGAAGAAGTAAACGAGGTGGTATAACTTCCTATCGGCTCTTTTTCAATTGTCTCACAAAGAGCCCTAGTAATCTTTGCCTCACTGACTTTTGTTGCCAATGCAACGGTAGCCTCACTGTAATCCCATTCCTTTGTAAGAAATTCCTTTAGTGCCGGCAACGCCTTCTCCATATCCACTGTCTTTCCATCTACTTCATCTGTGTATACAAACCGATCGCCTTCTCTTGCAATTGTAGCATCCTTTGCCTCTATGTTCAGTATTCCAATATTGGTCTCCAGTATTTCTCTTAATTTATTTTCATCTACCGCAAACTCTAATTCAAATACAATTTCATTATTTTCAATATCTTTCTTTGCCTTATAACGCCGTACTACATTTCCCGCATCTCCAAGTCCCATTGCCTCTTCGATTACATCTGGATTTGCCCATTTCAGACCCAAATCCGCAGCGGAAACTACCAGTTGTTTCTCCGCATGAGTCACGCCCTCTAAACAAAGTGTTAAATTTGTACCTGAGATCTGTGCAATATAATCACTGACTGCCTTTTTTGCCTCTTCCCTTGTCAGCCCTCCGATTTTAACCGGTCCTATCGAAACACCATCATAAATTACACTTACTGTCTCTGTTTCATCTGCAGCCACTGTCTGCTGATTTATTTGTACTGCACACAGACAAGCACAAAGCACTGCAGCCGCTACTATCTTCCTTTTCATAAAATATAACCTCCTGCCGACCTTTCCCTGTCCTAAAACAGCTACCGGCGAAAAACTTCCTATAGACAGTTCTATAGGTATTTGCTAAACTATTACTAAAACTTACAGATGTATCCATTACATCAATGCACCTAAAACCATCGGCAATACCATTGCAATAACTAAGATTACAATAATAATAGCAGAAATTGTTTTTCTTGTCTTTTGGTTATTAAAATTCATATTGTCACCCCTTTTTACACTATTTTTGATTGGAGGAACCGATTATGCGATTTCCATCTACACTCGCCTGTATTTTAGTATTTGTCTTCTGGCTCACTTACGAGTTAAAAAAAGGCTCTCAAAAAAAAGAAAAATCCTTTCTAGAACGGGACGCTGAGGCGAACAGCGTTCGAAAAAAGCCATTAGACACACTTCATTATATCACAATTCCTACAGAATCCCTACCTTTTTTTTCTGGAATTGATGAAAAACTTACTTCCTGCCAAGAAACCATACAAATGCTAAGCGAAAAGCCGATTGTCAACCTAAGCAGCATTACCAATGTAGACCTAAAAATGGAATACGGAGCCGCCAATCTTCCCACTCTTACCCAATACGACCAAAACTTTACAATTTTGGCAAGAACTCTGCTCCAATGGGGCACACGGCTGCACGAACTAGGATACCGAAAAGAAGCGATACAAGTTCTCTCCTTTGGCATCGACTGCCAAACTGATGCCAGAGGAAACTATA